>JAYWAU010000127.1:0-16543 GCA_043782265.1 Ferruginibacter sp.
GAATCACTTGTCAGTAAACTTACTTTCAAGTCAACACAAAGTATTATCTTAATTGGACCAGAAGGTGATTTTACCAAAGACGAAATAACGCAGGCACTACAAAATAATTATGTAGCTGTTGCATTGGGTAACACAAGATTACGAACTGAAACAGCCGGGGTTGTTGCTGCTACACTTCTTTGTATTAACTAAAAGGGATTAAACTATTTGCATATGAAAGAAACTATTGAGTAGTTGCTCTATAATTAACTATTGATAACTCACCATTGAAATTACTTTGCCTGGTCTGATAGATTTTCTTCTCTTAAAGTAGGTTCATTAAGCTCCACAACCCTACGTCTCTTCTGCCTTTTCATCATTGAAATATTTAGCACTTCCACTAAAAAAGAAAAAGCCATTCCAAAATAGATGTAATTTTTCAAGTGTAAATCATGCGCCTTTTCTGCGTCCCATCCTTCTATTACTAACGATAAACCTATCATAACTAAAAACGACAAGGCAAGCATTTTAAGGGAAGGGTGTTTGTGAATAAAAGAAGAAATTTTAGGGCTAAATAAAAACATGATAAACATAGCAATAACAACAGCTGCAATCATTATTTCAACATGGTCGGCAGTACCCCCTGCTGTGATAATGCTATCAAAAGAAAACACCATATCAATTAATATTATCTGCACCACAGCCTGCGATAAACTAAGTTTTGGTTTATTGCTGTCTTGGTAACTTTCATCTTCTCCTTCAAGCTTTTGATGTATTTCCATTACAGTTTTATAAATTAGAAATATGCCCCCAGCTAACATTACAAGGCTTGCAAGGTCGAAACCTTTATTAAAAAGAGTAAAGACAGGTTTACCTTTTTGCGTGAGTAGCCAACCTAGCCCCATTAATAATAAACTGCGTGTAATAATGCCTGTTATCATCCAAATCCTGCGGGCGGTTTTTTCATTTTCTGCAGGTAACCGATTGATAATAATGCTTACAAATATTACATTGTCAATGCCCAAAACAATTTCAAGAATTACCAATACAAAAAAACTGATAATACTTTCTGACGTAAATAAATATTCCATTAATAAAATTTAAAGTGCAAACTTACAATAAGGATTTACAAATAGTAGAAACAATTGCCGGGCCTTCGTAAATGAACCCGGTCCAAACTTGCAACAGGCAGGCGCCTGCATTTAATTTTTCCTTCGCATCATCACCGGTAAAAACCCCGCCACTTGCAATAATGGGTATTTGTCCATTTGTTTTTTGATGGATATAATTTACTATTTCTGTACTTCTTTGTTTTAACGGCCTTCCACTTAACCCACCTGCTCCAATATTTTGTAGCAAGGCTTGGTCCGATATAAGCTCAGATCGGTCAATGGTTGTATTGGCGGCAACTAACCCATCCAGTTTTATTTCCATCGCAAGATCAATAACATCATCAATTTGGCTAATTGTAAGGTCGGGAGCAATCTTTAATAATATCGGTTTTGGATTTGTTTTTTCTTTATTAAGCCGTTGAAGGTTTTGTAAAATTTTTGACAAAGAGTCTTTTTCCTGTAATTCTCTTAAGCCAGGCGTATTGGGACTGCTTACATTTACTACAAAATAGTCAACATGTTCATGCAGGGCTGTAAAACAAATTTCGTAATCTTTCCAGGCATCTTCATTTGGAGTGATTTTATTTTTGCCAATATTACCACCAATGATTAAGCGTGCATTGGATTGGCCTGCCCGACGGTTTTTTTTTGACCATTGTTTTAATCTTTCTGCTATAACTGTTGCACCGTCATTATTAAAACCCATCCTGTTGATAAGTGCTTTATCTTTTGGCAGTCTGAACAATCTTGGTTTATCATTTCCTGCCTGGGCCAAAGGCGTTACAGTACCAATTTCCACAAAGCCAAAACCCAGGGCCTCCAATTCAGTGAGGTAAAGTGCATTTTTATCAAAGCCTGCACCAAGGCCAACCGGGTTTGAAAATTGGAGATCAAAAACCTTGTAGTCTGACGGTGCGAATGGAACAGGAGTAAATTGTTTTGCAATTAACTTCTTAATAAAAGCAATTTTGCAAAGCAATTTTAATGCATTCATCGAAAAATAATGAACCTTCTCAGGGTCAAATAAAAATAGCAAAGAGCGTAACAGGTTGTACATATGCGTGTAAAATTAAGGTACCAGTTTCAGTTTTTTGGTTTCGAGTAGAAATTATAACTTTGATATAGAAAGTTGCATAAACAACTATTTACCTTGTCAGAAAAATACCTAAAAAATTAACGATTATAAAATTTAACGAAGATGCAGGAAGCTTATATAGTTGCAGGATATAGAACCGCCATTGCCAAAAGCAAAAAGGGGGGCTTTAGATTTACCCGGCCAGATGATTTGGCGATTGATGTAATAAAAGGATTGTTAGCAAGTGTGCCGCAATTAGATGTTAAAAGGATAGATGATGTTATAGTGGGAAATGCTGTACCTGAGGCTGAGCAAGGCTTACAGGTTGGAAGAATGATATCTGCAAAGGCAGTGGGTATTCATGCACCGGGCATCACTATTAACCGTTATTGTGCAAGCGGACTTGAAAGTATTGCCATGGCTACTGCAAAAATTAGAACGGGCATGGCAGAATGTATTATCGCAGGTGGTGTTGAAAGTATGAGTATGGTACCAACAGCAGGATGGAAAACTTCCCCGGCATTTTCCATTGCCTCTGAAGAACCTGATTTTTATTTAAGCATGGGTTTAACAGCCGAAGCTGTTGCAAAGGAATACAATGTAAGTAGAGAAGACCAGGACCTGTTTAGTTATAACAGCCATTTGAAAGCTGGTAATGCTATTAAAAGCGGTTTCTTTAAATCAGGGATACTGCCCATCAATGTTAAGGAAGTGTACCTTGATACTAAAGGCAAAAAACAGCAGCGGAGTTATTTGGTAGATACAGACGAAGGTGTACGGGCCGATACAACCCCGGAAGGTTTATCTAAGTTAAAACCCGCTTTCGCATTGGGTGGTTCAGTTACAGCAGGTAACGCTTCTCAAACAAGTGACGGTGCTGCTTTTGTAATTGTGATGAGCGAAAGAATGATTAACGAGTTGGGATTAAAGCCGATTGCCCGTTTGGTTAATTGCGCCAGTGCAGGTGTACATCCACGAATTATGGGAATTGGCCCTGTAGAAGCGATACCAAAAGTATTAAAGCAGGCTGGTATGACGTTGGCAGATATTGATCTTATAGAATTGAATGAAGCTTTTGCTTCACAATCATTGGCAGTAATACGCCAACTAGGATTGAATAGTGAAATTGTAAATATCAATGGAGGCGCAATTGCATTGGGGCATCCGTTGGGATGTACGGGTTGCAAATTAACAATCCAATTGGTAAATGATATGAAACGATTGAACAAAAAATATGGTATCGTAAGTGCCTGTGTTGGTGGGGGGCAGGGTATTGCCGGTATTATTGAAAATATTGAGTAGTTGTTTTTAAGATGTTATTGGTAGTTAAAATATTCCTGTTGTCGACAGGAACATTTTATTTTGTGGTAAATAAATTAAACCTTGTTGCAAAAATTAGTTTATATATTTGCAACAAGGTTTCAATATAAAAATAGATGTATGAAGTTATTTACTGTAACAATGACCATTTTTTTATCGCTGTCTTTTGGTATTTTATATGCTGGCAATGGCAGAGACAGTGCTCATATTTTAAAAGGAAGTTTTTATGGTAATGTGTCAGATGCTTTTACCAAGGCTCCCTTACAGGGGGCATCCGTCTATTTCTCTGATATTAAAGTGGGTGGTACAACAGATACAAAAGGCAATTTTAGTTTTAAGAATCTGCCTGAAGGCAGGCATCTTATTGAAATATCACATGTAGGTTTTACCTCAATAATTGAAAATATTGATATCTCTGGTGACACAAAAAAAGATTATGTACTTACCGAAGCTATTGTAGAAAACAATGCGGTGATTGTTACAGGTGTGGGTACTTCAACCCAATCTAAAAAAACACCTTTCCAGGTTTCTGTGTTGCACAAGGAGGAATTAGCACAAAGTTCATCAACTAATATTATTGAAGCACTGGCAAAAAAACCAGGTGTATCAACGCTTTCAACGGGCCCGTCCATTTCTAAACCAGTTATTCGGGGATTGGGCTATAACCGTGTATTAACCATTAATGATGGCGTAAGACAGGAAGGTCAGCAATGGGGAGATGAGCATGGTATTGAAATAGATGAGTCGAGTGTAAGCAGGGTAGAAATTTTAAGAGGGCCGGCTTCATTAATTTATGGTAGTGACGCTACCGCAGGTGTAATCAACATCATTACCAATGTGCCTGTTGAAAACAATACGGTTAAAGCAAACCTGTTTACCAATTATCAAACCAACAATAAAGCCCGTACAGTCAATGGTAATATTGCAGGCAATATAAAAGGGATTAACTGGAATTTATATGGCTCCTCTGTTGCCGCTGCCGATTACCAGAATAAATACGATGACAGGGTTTTTAATTCAAAATTTAATGAGAAAAATTTTGGTGGTTATATAGGATACAATGGTAGCTGGGGTTACAGCCATATTTTATTTAGCAATTTTAATTTAAAAACCGGTTTAATTGGAGGTGAAAGAGATGACAAGGGCTTTTTTATAAAACCTGTCGCAGGTGGTGGAACTGCAAGGGCAACTGATGCAGATTTTATTTCTACTAACCCTGAAATTCCTTACCAACACATTCAGCATTTTAAAATAGCTTCTGACAATAATTTTGAAATAGGTAAAAATCATTTGTCATTGAATGTTGGTTTCCAACATAATCAGCGGGAAGAATTTGGTAACCCTGATAATGTAAATGAAAGGGCATTGTATTTTGATTTAAAAACAATCACCTACACAGCAAGGCTGAATTTAGCAGAAAAAAATGGCTGGAAAACATCCATTGGAATTAATGGTATGCAACAACAAAATACTAACAAAGGCATAGAGCAACTAATTCCTAACTACAACCTTTTTGATATTGGCGGTTATGTGTACTCACAAAAAACAATTAAAAAAGTAACCCTTAGCGGCGGGGTACGCTATGATACAAGAAATTTAAATGTAAAAGATTTAATGGATGGTACGGATGTAAAAGGAGCGGCTTTCAAAAAATCATTTGCAAATGTTTCAGGTAGCATTGGATCAGCTATACAACTTACAGATCATTTAAATTTAAAGCTAAATGCAGCCAGGGGTTTCAGGGCACCAAGTATACCTGAGCTGGCTTCTAACGGATCGCATGAAGGAACCATTCGTTATGAATATGGAGAAGTGAATTTAAAGAGTGAAATTAGTACACAGTTAGATGCAGGGTTAGAATTAAATACGCAACATATCTCTTTTAGTGTTTCGGGATTTTACAATAATTTCGGCAATTTTATTTTGTACAGAAAATTACAGGCTACTGCCGGTGGTGATAGTACAATAAATATGGGTGGTACTGATTTAACAGCCTTTAAATTCGACCAGCAGAAAGCAACTTTAAGTGGAGTAGAGGCTACAATAGATATTCATCCTCATCCATTAGACTGGTTACATATTCAAAATACTTTTTCTTATGTTTTAGGAAGGCTTAAAAAACCGGTTGAATCATCAAAATATTTACCTTTTATTCCAGCACCAAGATTGATAACAGAATTCCGGGGCAACTTTAAAAAGGTTCAAAAAAATATTCGTAATCTATATGTAAAACTGGAAGTGGATAATACGTTTGCACAACACAATATCTTTTTTGCGTACAATACAGAAACAGCTACACCCGGTTATACAATTTTAAATGCAGGTATTGGAACAGCATTTGTAAATACAAAAGGCAAGGAAATTTGCAGCATTAATATTAGTGGCAATAACCTGGGAAATGTTGCCTATCAGAATCATTTAAGCAGACTGAAATACAGCGCTGAAAATTTGTTAACAGGCCGAACAGGTGTATTTAATATGGGCAGAAATTTTAGTTTTAAAGTAAATATTCCTTTAAGCTTTAAAGTAAGTAGTAAATAATTCATTGGGGGTCAAACTTTAAAATGAGCATGATAAGAAAAGAACCTTGTATTTTATTTTATGTCATTTAATAATGAATAAAATAATTTGAACAGCATTGTTTACCAATAGCCAACCTTAGCCGTTAAATTGCAATCCTTTCGGGTATCAAATTTTTTTTATGAAACTTAAAAAATCATTTACAATTACGGGCATTTTTTTGTTTCTATACATTTCGGCTTTTACCCAAAATTTTGATATCAATCTTTTAAAAACTATTAATGAAAACGAAAGCCACTTTAAAAATAATTTTTTTAATGCCGCTTCACAAAGTGTGATAATTACTGGTATAGCAGCCCCACTTGGAGTGCTGACTGCCGGCATTATCAAGCATGATAAAAAATTACAAAAAGATGCTGTTTGGATGGTAGGCGGGTATATTTTAAATGCTGTTGTAACCCAGGGAATGAAAAGAATAGTTCAGCGTGACAGACCTTTTATAACCTATTCCTTTATTATAAAAAGAGATGCTGGTGGTGGTTATTCCTTCCCTTCAGGTCATACCTCTGCGGCATTTTGTACAGCCACTTCTTTAAGTTTACTTTTTCCGAAATGGTATATAATAGGTCCATCCTATTTATATGCTTCTGTAGTGGCATATGCCCGCATGTACCAGGGTGTTCATTATCCAACGGATGTATTGGCCGGTGCTATTGTTGGTGCTGGCTGCGCATGGCTATCTTTTAAAGCCTCAGCATGGATGGAGAAAAAACATTCAGCAAACAAGGCGGAGAAGCCTGCTGGTTTATAAAATGAGATGAAAATAATAACCCGCCAAAACAAACAAGCCTTGTAGCAACATAGTGCCATCTAAAATACCGTAATGGTAATATTGAGTAGCCTGTAATCTCTTGTTGTTCATAAAAAATAAGGTACTTACTGCAGAAAGTGAGAAGGCACAATTCAACCACATTAAGCCAACGCTATTGTAATGCAGCACACAAACCGCCAGAAATAATATAAGTGCTGTATTGGCCACTATTATTGAGTTTTTTTTACCAATTAACAATGGTATGGTTTTTAATCTTTGCCTTGTATCTGCCTGCATATCTCTTATATCAAATGGAATTGTAATGGCAAACACAAATAAAAACCGCTCCACTAGCATAACTAAAATAGTCGCCTTAGTAAAAGTTCTTGCCGATTGAATAATGGGTAAAAAAATAGTTGATGCCGACCAAACAAAAGAGATCAAAAAAATTTTTAAACAAGGAATTTCTCTTAACCTGAAAATACTTTTTTTGTTTTTAAAAACTGGTGCCGAGTAAAAAAGTGTAATAAGGGCGATAGGCGCTAAGGTAACAAGCACTTTTGGGTCAGCATAAAAAATTGTACACAAAAAACCAATAACAGAGGTTGCTACTACCAAATAAAAAAGATACAGGTGTTGTTTAACCCATCTATGCTTTTGAGAATTTAATGCTTCTTTATTGGTAATTACGGTAATAAGTCTGTGTACATTGTAATCAAAAAGAGTAGCGAAAAAAATTAATAATAAATAAGGGTGAAACTGAGGCTGCATGCCAAGTTGAACCTGCGTGGCAAACGTTAATGATACTGCCGCAAGTGAAATAAAAATATTAGAATTGATACTAAAATAAAATAGCTTCAAAACATATTTACATTAATGAAGTTTGAAAATAATAATTACATCATTAATTCCAGCCCGATGTAAAAAAAGCCAGAACATTTGCCTTGTAAACGCTGTACACCTTTCTTTATTAATAAACTAACTTATACAAGACATCACAGGTTTACAGGAAGAGATTAAACATTTTAATGAAGTTGTTATTACTGTTTATGATCAAATTCAACAGGTTTCGTTTGTTTATAATTTTCATCATAACTAACAAAAAAGTATAAATAAATGACCCTGCTAAGGCGCATTAGCCAGGGTTGTATCACCACCAATAAAACGCCGTTTAAGCCCAGCCAGTAAAAGATTCTGTTATCTTCTGTAGATACGCCAATAAGTACCAGCCATGCTATAAAAGTTGCAACAGAAACAGCCACAGCCAATGCATAACTTACATAACCTGTTCCATACCAAAAACCGTTCTCCAATTCAAAACGCTGGTTGCATTCGGGGCAGCTTTCCGGCATATCCAGAATATGAGAAAGTGTTAATTTACCAAAAGGATTACTGTGCTTAAACATTGTGCCACGGCGACATCTTGGACATCGCATGGTAAGCATGCTCCAGAAATAATTAGGTGTAGGTCTTTTGTTTTCCATTCGTGCAAAGGTAGATAAAAAGCAATGTTCCCATTCCTTTCTCAACAAATCCAAAAGTAATACTGCAACGATTCCATAATTTTATAACAAAACTTATACAATGAAACAAAACAATGTCTTATTCATTTTATCCAATGGCAGGGTAGCAGCAATCAATAAAATAGACGGAACCGTCCTTTGGGAAGTAAAGCTTAAACAATATGTAACCAACAGCATGGCACACAGTGTTGGACAAATAATGGTGGAGGACAAAAAGATTTATGTAGGCTGTGCAGGTATACTGGTTTGCCTTGATACCAAAGACGGGTCATTATTGTGGAAGAATGAATTGAAAGGATGGGGTTACAATTTTGTAAGCATGGCCAACATAAACAATGATGCCGAGTATGCAGCCATAAAGCAGCAGCGGCCGGTGCAGCAGTGACAGTGGTGGCAACAACTTAATAAGGCAGTATTATTTTGAGGGAATAAAACTTTAACCTCAAAGTTTCCGGGGTGATTCAACAGCAGGAAAATTCAAAATTACTTCCTGAATAATTTTAAGTGATAAATAGTTAGATTTATAAAAGTGTTATCTACTTACATAGTATTCAGTAGTTAAAAATTTATAAAAAAGATACCTCTTGCGACAATTCGAAAATACTTCTGGCATTATAATTTTTCATATTATGCTTGCCGTTATTATTAGTCATTACAGTTTTAAAATATAAGTAACTGCTAAAGTTTAGGTTATTAAATACGTTAGGTTTGCAGTTTAAAAATTGCTCCTCAACAATAAGCAGCAACTCAATCATTCAATTATTTAATCAAACAATATGAAATGTGCAATTTGCGGCAATCAAAAAAGCAACAAAAGGTATAGTTTAAGGGAAATGATGTTTGGATACAAAGACGAATTTCAATATTTCCAGTGTGACAACTGTACCTGTTTTCAAATTGAAGATATTCCGCAGAATATGGACAAGTATTATCCAGTCAACTATTACTCATTAAAGCAGGAAACAGAGAAGCCATTAAAATTTAATTATTTTAAGCAGTTGCAGTATGATTATTTATCAGGATATAAAAAATCTGTTTTAGGAGCAATCGCTTCCTTTAACTATAACCCTAAAACCTATTCGTGGTTTAAGAATATGGGATTGAAAAATAAGGATGTAAAAATTTTAGATGTGGGATGTGGTAATGGTAAATTACTAAAGCAATTGTTTCAGGTTGGGTTTACAAACCTTACAGGAATTGATCCTTATCTTGAAAAAGATATTATA
Source organism: Ferruginibacter sp. (assembly GCA_043782265.1). Taxonomy (GTDB): domain Bacteria; phylum Bacteroidota; class Bacteroidia; order Chitinophagales; family Chitinophagaceae; genus Ferruginibacter. The sequence continues at coordinate 9,567 of JAYWAU010000127.1, forward strand.
TATAATGCACATCTTAAGACCTTAAAAACTTCCATATTTGAAATTGAAGGGCAATTTGATATAATAATGATGCACCATAGTTTAGAACATATGGCTAATCAGTTTGAAGTACTAAACCGTATATATCAATTATTAAATGCAGAGGGAAAATTGTTGATACGGATACCTATCATGAGTGAGCCTCTTTTTCTTAAATATGGAACGAGTATGGTTTTTTTAGACCCTCCAAGACATTTCTTTATTCATACTATTAAAAGTATAACAACACTTTTTAACACTTTAGGGTTTGTTGTTAAAAAAACTATCTATGATGCAGAAGTATTAGATGTCATTACATCTGAAGAATATATGAAGGGTATTAGCATGAAAGATTCCCAAAGCTATTCAGCAAACAAAAATAACAGCGTATTCTCAAAAAAAGAGATTATTGGTTTCAAAAAATATATTCATAAATTAAACGAGCAGGGGCAAAGTTCATCAGTAGCCTTGTATATAGAAAAGAAACCAGTCAAACAAGACCTGCAGAATATTGTATAGCTCTAACTTATTAAAAAGGTTACCCTACTTGTAATAGTTATCAGCCTATATTTCGTTAAGTTATTCTTTTGATTTTGTGCTTAATAATAAATTGCATCAAAACAAATTAAACAGATACCTGCTGCATTTTTTTACGTTCCCCAATTTGTTGCCGCCACATGGCATAATACAATCCCTTTTCAGCCAGCAAATCCTCATGTGTGCCAGTTTCTACCACATCTCCTTTTTCCAGTACGTAAATTCTGTCAGCATGCATAATGGTGCTTAAACGATGAGCTATCAAAATGGAAATCTGTTCTTTGTCAGAGGATATTTCTTTAATCGTATTGGTGATCTCCTCCTCTGTTAAAGAATCGAGGGCAGAAGTAGCTTCATCAAATATCAGTAATTGTGGCTTTCTTAATAAGGCACGGGCAATAGAAAGACGCTGCTTTTCGCCACCACTTAATTTAAGACCTCCTTCACCAATCATTGTATCTAAACCTTTTTCGGCACGTAGTATCAAATTGGTGCAACTTGCTTTTTCCAAAACATCCCCCAATTCTTCATCCGTTGCAGCAGGGTTAACAAACAAAAGGTTTTCTTTGATAGTACCGCTAAATAAATTGGTGTCTTGCGTAACAAAGCCTATCTGTTTGCGGAGATCATCAAAATTAATTTCTGTTTCATCAAGACCATTGTATTCTATCTTTCCTTCCTGCGGCCGGTAAAGGCCTACCAATAATTTCATCAACGTTGATTTTCCGCTGCCACTCGGTCCCACAAAGGCGATGGTCTCCCCAAGCTTTACATCAAAAGCAATGCTGTCAATGGCTTTGTGGCTGGCAGTAGTGTGTTTAAAACTAACATTTTTAAAAGCCAGTTCATTTATTTTGCCCAATGGTTTTGGATTGACTGCTGTAGGTTCAGGCGCCTTATTCATCAGGGTATGAAAATTATTCAGCGAAGCCTCTGCTTCCCTGTAAGAAAGAATGATATTGCCGATTTCCTGCAATGGGCCAAAGATGAAAAAAGAATAAAAGGTAAGGGTTATCACTTCACCCGCAGTTAATTTATCCTGAAAAACCAACCATAATAAAGTAAACATAATTAACTGCCTCAAAAAGTTAACAAAAGTGCCCTGAATAAAACTGAGGGTACGAATACTTTTTACTTTACGTAATTCCAGGTCAAGAATTTTATAGGTGTTATTGTTCAGCCTCCCTATTTCCTGGTTGGTAAGCCCGAGGCTTTTCACCAGTTCAATATTTCTTAAAGATTCTGTAGTAGTACCTGCCAGAACAGTTGTTTCTTTTACTATTTTTTTTTGAATAACTTTTATTTTCTTACTAAGTAAACTTGTTAGTAAAGCCAATATTATCATACCCCCAAGGTAAATTGGCATAATGGACCAATGTAATCTTGCAGCGTAAACAGATACAAATACAATACCTACCAGTAAGCCAAAAAGAACATTAATGAATGATATGATGAACCGTTCTGTGTCAAGTCTTACTTTTGAAAGGATGGATAACGTTTCGCCGCTACGTTGATCTTCAAACTCCTGATAAGGCAATTTCATGGAGTGCTGCAAACCATCAGTAAATATTTTTGCACCAAATTTTTGCACAATCACATTGCCGAAATAATCCTGAAAAGCTTTGGCAATCCTTGATACCATGGCTACACTGATTAAAATACCGAGTACCCCAAGTACCCCCCAAACAAACTCGCTTTTAGATCTGATGCCTGTGGCATGAAATACTTTGGTTGTATCGTAATAACCTGTTTCCTTTGGATGGGCAGCAAATCTGTCCACTAGTTTCCCAAAAAAATAAGGATCAAGCATGGAAAATACCTGGTTGATGGCGGCAAGCAGTAATGCCAATGCTATCAGCCATTTATAGGGCTTTAAATAGGTAAGTAATATTTTCATCTGTTAAATTGATAAGGTAATAATATATTGAAATGTATCGATGTGTCAAATATCGTACAAGTTCGGCGAAAATGACAAGATTGCAGGCTTAAGGGTAAATCATTTCGATAATTTAAACATGATAATAAAAAGATTGTGTTAAAGAGATATTGTAAATAATGTATTTTGTTTTAGGCAACCTTTATCTATCAGAATAATTTCGGTTCTTTGAGATGCAGAACCAAACAGTATGAAAATAACGGGCATAACAATAATAAGAAATGCGGTAAAAAATGATTACCCTGTTGTAGAGGCCATCAATTCTATTTTACCCATGGTGGATGAAATGATTGTGAGTATAGACAGGGGAGAAGATACTACTGAACAACTGATACAAAGCATTGCATCTGATAAAATAAAGATAGTATTTTCAAACTGGGATATGCGTTTAAGCAAAGGCGGAAAAGTATATGCTGTTGAAACTGATAAGGCGATGGCGGATGTAGCTGCAGATACAGATTGGATATTTTATATACAGGCCGATGAAATAATACATGAAAAATACCATGCCACCATTTTGCAGGCGGCTGAAAAATACAGAACAAATGATAAAGTACAGGGATTGCTTTTTAAATACCTTCATTTCTATGCTACCTATGATTATGTAGGAGACAGCAGAAAATGGTACAATTATGAAGTGCGGATGATTAAAAATGACAAACGGATTACATCGTATAAAGATGCACAGGGATTTAGAATGGGCGAAAGGAAATTGGATGTTGTGCTGATTGATGCAGAAGTGTATCACTATGGCTGGGTAAAAAGCCCGCAACAAATGCGGCAAAAACAAAAAGATACGGACAGGTATTATCTCGGGGAAGCTTTCCAGGAAAATACATCCACCTTAACCACGCCGGAAGTATATGATTTTGAAAAAAATTATGATTCACTCAGAAAATTTACCGGTACACATCCTACAGTAATGCACCAACGCATTGCACAAAAAAATTGGCAGATTGAATTGGATCTCAGCCAAAAAAAGTTTTCGCTAAAAGAAAAATTCTTATTCTGGTTTGAAAAAAAAACTGGCAAGCGATTGTTTGATTTTAAGAATTACAGGTTGATAAAATCATAAAAAGATTCTATTGAAATACTTTTTTAGCTAACTCATTCAACAAGTTTACCCATCCGCATTTTTTTGTAGTCTTTATAAGCTTTGTTTAAATAGAATACAATTGCTGTGCTATTTCTTCCGTATAAAAAGGCCTTTTTTATCCTGGATAGCACATCTTTCTTAAGCTGTTTAACCTGCGGAATATTTTCAGTTTTAAATTTTTTTGTTAGGTACAGCATATTTCTAAACATGTAGTAGCATCTCACCGGTGAATGAATTTCCTTTTTCTTTTTAACCATAAAGAGGGTTTTAATAGACGATTTGTAAACTTCTTTGCCAAGAGCATGGGTTAAAAAAACATTAGAGAAGCGGATAACGAAATACCCTTGCAAAATGGAACGTATGCTATAATCATGATCTACACAATCAATAAACAAGGCTTCATCAAAATTGCCAACCTTTTTAAACAAGGAAAGATTTAATAAAGTTCCGGATGTTATCAGATTGTCTACCTCAGCAAATTGGCAAGTTTCAACTGGCGTTGTTTCATTTTTTTCATAAGTTGTTCCGAACATAGCCACTTTTTCTTTGCCATAAAACCTGTCGCAACACGCTGCATATTTTGTAAAAAGCCCTTTATAAAAATTAGAATCCTGGTCCATTGTTAGTAACCAGTCAAACCCATCTTTTATTGCCAGGTGTGCGGCTTCATTCAGCCTTTTGGGTAGCCCTTCGTTTTTTCCATCGTGATGATATTCAATACCCGGCAATACTGACAATTTATCTTTTATTGGAGCACCTTCTTCTGTATTATCAAAAACATATGTTGTGCTGATGACGTCTGAATAGCTTTTAATATTCTCCAGCGTACTATCAGTGGGATTGTATAAAATAACAACTGCGGCAATTTTCATCCGGATTATTTTTAAGTTCTGCAAAAATTTCTTTGAACATTAATTTTTAATAGTCATACTTACATGTATAACTTTACTTTGTTTGTAAAGTTAATAATTCTTAAAGGACTACTTTAAATTGATATCATGAGTAAAGCGGGAATGCCTGTTGTAACAATTGTAATGGCAACCTATAACGGTGCTTTATTTTTATCCCCGCAAATGGAATCGGTGGTTGCACAATCGTATCCAAACATTGAAATTATTGTTGTGGATGATTGCAGCACAGATGCTACAATGCAAATACTGGAAAGTTTCCAGGTAAAATATCCGCATATAAAAATCATTCGCAATCAGCAAAACCTGGGCTACATAAAAAATTTTGAAAAGGGCTGCAGTCTTGCCTCGGGAGAATACATTGCAGTATGCGACCAGGATGATGTTTGGCATGCTGATAAAATAATAAAAATGCAGGCAGCTATGGGAAGCTATCCGTTGATTTATTGCGATTCTGTTTTGTGCGATGAAGACCTTCAACCAATAGGTGTAAATATTTCCGACAGAGGTAACTGCCGTGATTATGACAATCCTTTACAGCAGGCTATTTTTTGCAGAATCTATGGACATGCTACATTAATAAAAAGAGATTTTCTGCAAAAAGTAATTCCTTTTCTTGAAGTAATTCCACATGATTGGTGGCTGAGTTATATGGCCACTCTTTACGGAGGTATAAAATATTTAAATGAACCACTGGTTAATTACAGGCAACACAGCGCCAATATTTTCGGGGCCGCAGGTGGCAAAAGCCGCAAGCACAATACAATAAGCAAAGCTGAAAAGAACCGGTTAGAAATGATAAGGATACGAACGAGGATTAAAGCTTTTTATGATAAATGCCCGGCAGAACTGAAAAAAGAAAAAGACATATTGTGCAGGTTGGTTCAATCGTATCAAAGTTTTTCACTTACCAATAACTTTCAGCGGATGTTGCTATTTTTAAAATACCAGGACCAGTTGCTGGCATCAAAAAAACGCTCTGCATTCAGAAAATATCTTTTTTGTTTTAAGATGTTTGTGATGATAAAGTAAACCACCTGCACCTCAATATAAACTTCTGTAAACTTCCAGGTATTTAAGTGCTGCCTCTTTCCAGCTAAACAGCGATGCCCTTGCTTTTATACTTTCATTTGCCCCGGTGGAATGATAATGTTGCAACCCTTGCCGGATGGTTTGTTGCATGTCTTCCTTATCAAAAAAATTAAAGTAATATGCAACCGTACCGCCAATTTCTGGAAGTGAAGTATGTGTAGATAGAAAAATAGGTTTACCAAAAAACATGGCTTCAACAACAGGTAGCCCAAAACCTTCGGTTAAAGAAGGAAACACAAAAGCTTCGCAGTTTTTAAAATACCATTGCTTGTCATTCTCTGAAATTGATCCTGTGAAAATTACCCTTTTTTCAACCTGGTGTTTAATGGCTTCCTGAATTATTTTTTGCTTGTAAAGTTTGCTTTGGGTAATGCCTGCAATAACAAGTAAGCGATCATTGCCAGCCAACAGTGCAGGCAAAATATGAAAGTTTTTTTTATCTGTGATTGTACCAATGGTAAAAAGAAATGGAACCTTTGGTTTATTTAAAGGCGCCACAGGGGTTTCAATTTCTACGATGTTACAACCATTATAAATTACTGTGCATGGTTTGTTGTTAAGGTCGAAGTGTTGTTGAACATCGTCTTTTGTAAAAGCAGATATAAAAGTTATATGATCAGCCCGTTTAATTTTTGTCTCTATTTTTTTTATAAAATGTTTCTTCTTTAAATCTGTTTTGTTGGTATTGTGCAATACATTCAAATCATGAATGGTTAGTACTACGGGCACCTTTCTATGCTGAGGATAGTAATCTGTATCCTGGTGAGTGGCATGCCAAACACTTGTTTTACCTGTTGCAGGCACCAGCAACTTATGCCAGCTTTTTTGAGGAATGTAAATTTCATCTTTACCGAAAATGCGCCCTTCTTTTTCAGATAAAAAGAACTGGATTTTTTCGATGTCATGATTATAATTTAGTACTAAGTTTTTGCCGAGGTTATAACAATAATGATACAATCCGGTGTGATGGTATTTCATGCGTTCGCAGTCTATAATAATATTTGCAGGCATTGATTAGGTTTTAAAAAAGGAACATAACTGTTTTTACATGCCATGATGGTTTCTGTTAATGGACAATTAAACCATAAATAACCAGACGCAATCTGTATTAACTTTATTTATATTTTCACTTTCTATACTTTATCCACCCCAACCCTCTCTGTCAAGGCTTCTGTATTGGATGGCTTCCGCCAGGTGTTCAGCTTTTATATCCGCACTTCCTGCAAGGTCAGCAATCGTTCTGCTTACTTTTAAAATTCTGTCATAGGCACGGGCAGATAAATTTAATTTTTCCATCGCAATCTTTAACAGGTTTTGACTGGCTGTATTAATAATACAAATTTCTTTCAGCGTTTTACTACTCATTTGTGCATTTGCATGTACGCCTTCA
>JAYWAU010000128.1:0-6042 GCA_043782265.1 Ferruginibacter sp.
GTTGATGCACAAGGGAATCTTATTGTAGCAGGTAGAACAACCTCCTCTGATTATCCAACAACAATACCTTTCATTGGCACCCCCGGAGGTTATGATATAGTTGTAACAAAATTTAATGCTGCAGGAACTGCTTTAGTTGGTTCAATAAAAGTTGGAGGTAAAGGAGATGACGGTGTTAATATCAGGCCAAAGTACTCTCCTTTAATTGGAGCACCAAATGGACAGACTGACGGTGCTTTTGAAACAAGAAGAAATTATGGTGATGATGCAAGAAGCGAAGTAATATTAGATGGCGCCGGGGATATTTTATTGGCAAGTTGTACCCAGTCAGATGATTTTCCTGTAACAAGTGCAGCATTACAAAAAGTATTTGGAGGCGGCAGACAGGATGGTGTAATTATAAAATTTACTCCCAACCTTACCGGTATAATATTTAGTACTTTTTTTGGTGGGGCAGGTAGTGATGCTGGCTTTGTTTTATCTATTAATCCGGCTACTTCAAATTTATATGTGGCAGGTGGAACAACAAGTGCAACCTTACCTGGAACAATTGGAGGATCTCCAACAGAACCGGGTATTGGAATTGTTTACCAGGGTGGAGAAAGTGACGGATTTATAACTGAAATTACACCTGATGGCTCCAGCATTATAAAAACGATTTTTGCAGGTACTACCGGCAACGATTTAGTATATGGAATACAATTTGATAAATTTGGTTTCCCCTACATTATGGGGGCAACTACAGGTAACTGGCCTGTAAAAAATGCGGCTTACAGTAATGCTGGCGCTAAACAGTTTATTGCCAAGTTGCAACCCGATCTGTCTACCTATATATATTCAACAATTTTTGGAACCAACTCAAATAAACCAAATATTTCCCCGGTTGCATTTTTGGTGGATAGATGTCAAAATGTATATGTGTCTGGTTGGGGTGGAAAATTTAATGATGAGCGCCAATATCCTAATGCAGGTACAAGAGGTATGCCCATTACTGCCAATGCACTTAAAAATACTACAGACGGAGGTGATTTTTACTTTTTTGTGTTGGAGAAAAATGCTGTTAGTCAATTGTATGGTACTTTTTATGGACAGACCGGCGGTTTTGATGATCATGTAGATGGCGGTACCAGCAGGTTTGATGCCAACGGCATTATTTACCAGGCTATATGTGCTAACTGTGGAGGCCCAAGAAATGCAGGATTCTTCCCCACAACACCGGGTGTTTGGGCTTCTGTAAATGGATCATCAAATTGCAATGAAGCATTGGTTAAAATCGAAATGAATTTTGGAGGTATAGGAGCCAGTGTAAAAGCCACAATAAACGGTGTACTTGATACAGTTGGCTGTGTACCATTAACCATAAAGTTTACGGATACGCTTGCTAAAGGTAAAACCTACATATGGGATTATGGCGATCCATTTAACACTAAGAAAGATACCACTTATGCGCCAAACAATTCTACCACCCACACATATACCCAGGTTGGTATTTATAAGTTAATGCTGATATCGATAGATTCAACTACTTGTAACATTGCGGATACCGCTTACACACATGTTAAAGTTGGTAATAACCAGGTAGTACCCGATTTTTTTGCTACGAAAATTCAACCCTGTACCAACCTTAGTTACAACTTTACTAATACCTCCACTGCCACATTACCAAATTTTAAACCCAATAGTTTTTTATGGGATTTTGGTGATGGAACGGCACCTCTTAGAGCAGGCCTCGGTGCTGTGCAACATACCTATGCTTCAGTAGGTACATACAATGTAAAACTGGTTGTGGATGATACTGTTTTTTGTAATGCTCCCGATTCTGCAGTTAAGCAGGTGCGTTTAGCCATAACTGTTAAGGCCCAGTTTGAAACGCCAGAGAAAGGTTGTAAACCATACCTGGCAACATTTAAAAATACTTCTTTAGGCGGTATAGACTTTAAATGGTTTTTTGGTGATGGAACTACCTCAACACTTTTAGACCCTACACATCTTTATTCAGCCGCAGGTATTTATACTGTGAAGCTGGTTGCAACTGATACTTCTACCTGTAATAAAATTGATTCAACCAGTTTTACAATTACGGTGTACGATAATCCAACAGCAAACTTTAGTGCTTCGCCAAATCCTTCGCCTGATAACACGCCTGTTCAGTTTAGAAATCTGTCCATTGGCGCAGTAAGTTATTTGTGGGATTTTGGTGATGGGCAAACCACAACAGATACTAATCCGATTTATCAATTTACATCTACAGGAACTTTTAATGTATGTCTTCAGGCCATTAACCCTGCCGGATGTATAGATACTTTTTGCCTTGATGTAACAGCTAAAATTATACCACTCCTAGATGTTCCAAATGCATTTACGCCTGGTAAGTTTGGAAAAAATGGTATTATTAAAGTGGAGGGATTTGGTATAGGAAAAATGAGCTGGAAAATTTATAATCGATGGGGGCAATTGATATTTTTAGCTACTGATAAAAGCCAGGGTTGGGATGGTACTTTTAAGGGTACACCACAGCCAATGGATGTATATACCTTTACTTTGGACGTAGAATTTACTGATGGAACAAAATATAAAAAAGCTGGCGATATTACGCTTTTAAGATAAATTCATTTAATGCGAAATTGAATAATTGAAAAATAGCAAAACGATATTATTAGTGTTAGCTTTTAGCATTGAGTTTGTAGCCTTGGTGCAGGGGCAGGATCTTCATTTTTCTCAATTTTTTAATGCTCCACTCACAATCAATCCTGCTAATACCGGTTTTATTCCTGATGCAGATTACAGGATAGGCGCCAGCTACCGGGATCAGTATTCTTCTATATTAGCTGAGCCCTATAAAACAGTAAGCATATTTGGAGATGCGCAGGTTTTACGAAACCAAATAGAAAATGGCTGGCTGGGATTGGGTGGTTTTATTTTGAGTGATGTTGCCGGTAGTGGCGGTCTTCGTTCAACAAAAGTATATGGGTCTCTTGCGTATCATCAAATGTTGGGCAATAGCAGTTTGCTTACCGCAGGTTTTAATTTAGGTTGGGCCAATAAACGAATCGATCAGACTAAATTAAAATTTCCAGATCAGTTTGATGGAAAGTTCTTTGATGGAAACACACCAACGTCTGTACAATTGGCAAATAACAACATTAGTTATTTTGATATGCAGGTGGGTTTAAATTACGCATATTTCCCCAATGAAAATGTATACATAAACGGTGGCTATTCCATACACCATGTGAACAGGCCGCAGGAAACTTTTTTTAGTGATAATGTGGATACCAGTAAAATAGCAATGCGGCATATTGGGTTTGTAAATGCACTGTTAAAAGTAAATGAAAGGGTTATCATTAACCCCAATATATATTACACCAACCAGGCTAAAGCCAGCGAGTTAATGTTTGGGTTAAATGCTAATTATAATCTTGCAGGTGCCGGTGGTGATATACAATTGCTGGCCGGTCTTTATTACCGTGCCGGTGATGCAGTAGTACCAATGGTTGGGTTTGAAATAAAAAATGTCCGCTTTACATTTAGTTACGATGCCACCACCTCTTCTTTATCAAACTTTAATAATTTACGTGGTGCATCAGAATTTAATATACTCAAGAAAGGATATTACGGTGCATCAACAGGGGATACACGACAGGTAATTTGCCCGAGGTTTTAATTTATCAAGACATTTCGTGTAGTAAATAATTCCCCTTTTTAAGTATTGTTTTTTACAGATTTCCCAGATTTAATATTTCTTTTAAAAGCACCCCATTTTTAAACACTTTACACACTAATAAAACATTAACATTTTTATCATAAAGTGATTTTATCCCATCTGTATATTCCTCATTTTTTTTAACGATTTTTACGATTCAATTGCTGGGAAAAAATTATAATAAAAAATACCGTTAGATATTAACAGCATTAATTAAAGAAATAATAAATGAAAAAAATATTCTTGTTTTTGTGTTTGACGAGTTTTTCAACACTGCTGTTTGCGCAGGAAGCTGAACCGGAAGAAGAAAACACCAGCGGATTTCAAAAAAATAAATTGTTTACTGGCGGCGATCTTACTTTATCATTTTACACAGGAGGAACCACAGTAGGGGTAAGCCCTTATTTTGGATATAGTGTAACAAAATGGCTGGATGCAGCGGTAAGCCTTAATTTTATTTACCAGGGGCAAAAGGATCCCTATGGAAACAAAGCCAGACAAACAAATATTAGTCCCGGTGCTTTTGTAAGATTATTTCCAATTGACTTTTTGTACGTTCAGGCACAATACGAACATAATTTTATTAATTACAAATACATTCCACAAGCCGGTGGCGGCACCTTTAAAGATAAATTTGATGTAAACAGTTTTTTATTGGGAGCAGGCTACAGTAGTGGTCGTGGAGGAGGAAGTAACACTTATTATTATTTATCGGTGATGTTTGATGTGGCTCAATTACCCAATTCGCCTTATGTAGATTCTTATGGGAGACTGGTGCCCATTATAAGAGCAGGTTTTAATGTAGGCCTATTTCAGGGAATGCCAAAAAGAAACCGGGAGTAGCGATGTTCCGTATTTTAAAAAGCACTTTCTAAAGGATATTCTGTATAAAAATGTACTCTTACAATTAACCGTTGGAGTAATTTAGATAGCGTATTAAATGATTTAAAAAAACTGCCGTTTCATTTGCAGGAACGACAATTTTTTTCCGTTATATTTTAACATCCAACGATTATAACGCTGCATCAGGGTAACAACACCTGGTCTATAACATGGATAACCCCATTTCTGGCCATAATATTGGTGCCAATAATATTTGATGCTGAATTGTTGGTATTATCCTTAACGTTTGCACCGCTGTCCCATAAAGCAATTGTAACTTTTCCGCCATTTGCTGTTCTTGGCTGCGCTCTGTTTGTAAGGTCGGATGAAAAAATTCTTCTCGGAATAATGTGATAGGTAAGGATGCCTGCGAGCGTGTTGGCATGCGCAGCTTTAACCGCATCGATTGTAGCAAAACCTGCTGCACGAAACGCATTGTTGGTAGGTGCAAATACGGTCAGGATACTTCCTCCAGATAAGATGGCTGCAACATTTGTAATTCAAGTACTTGCTTTTATAACCGCAGTCACCAGGAAAATAAATGTTGTATCGGCAGAAGCAATCTCTACAATGTCGCCATCAAGAGGAAGCAATACTTTTCGAAATGGTATGTATAACACCGTTGCTGGCAGGTTTATCCGCTGTAACCACATTGATACCATTTACAAAAACGCCCATTGCATTTTTGGTTACAAACACCGAATCTCCACCAGCGGTAACTACTTTTGCTTTAGACCTGTGGGCACATCTGCCTCCATTACCTTTGAACCCCATGTGTGATATAACAGAATTGCTTTTATTTGGTTGGGCGATAAACTGCTGATTACTGTACTGGTAACGCCTGATGCTGTAAACGCATCGTCAGTGGGTGCGAAAACGGTATAAGGCCCTGCACCATCTAGGGTGGTGGCAAGCCCCGCTTTTAACACAGCTGACTTTAGTAAAGTAAGATCTGATGCCAGGGACACCTGAGACGTGATCGTTTTTTCAGCACGAGGTGAAATGGATTTTTTTACAGGAACCCATTGCAACACATCTCAGGCGTTTATTTTCTCGTTCTTTGTTTAAGTATAATTTTAAACAATTTATTTTGACTAGGTATTAAAAATGGATTAATTGATAAACAACTCAATATTATTTTATGTGACGCTTTAATGCACTATTTTGATTATAGAGGATTGCGAATTTGGGGTTATTTTAAGACAAAGCCAAATCACTTTTTTTATTTCTGTGTATTGCGCTAACTTTCCCCTTCAAAAATATTCAATCCATGAAAAACAAACTAACGCTGATTTTACTTTTTATTGCCAATTTAGTCTTCTGCACTTCCACTAGCTTTGCTGGTGATGCAAAAAAAGATACGGTATTTACCGGCATATATGTTACGAGTATTCATGGTATAGATTTTAAACAAAAAGAATATACCATTGATTTTTGGCTATGGCTGAAATATAAAA
>JAYWAU010000129.1:0-6010 GCA_043782265.1 Ferruginibacter sp.
TATTTTTTATTTTGGCTATTGGCAAAAGTTAGCGGATTGGATGGGTCAAGTTTGTTTTCATACGATTTCGACAGATTTTCAATATTAACCGGCGATGGATTAACACCCCTTATCAAAGCAACTACAACTACAACCAGAAAAAACAGGATAATCAGTAACAAAACCCTGAAAGACCATTTAAAACTTCTCCAACGTGTTGCGCTGTTGGTCTGAAATATTTGCGAACTGCCACTCATTATGCAAACTTAGATTGTTTAAGACGGTAATAAAAATATGCAACTGCTTTAATGGGTTAAACATTTGGTATTTCCTTCAAATATAGATTTACAAATCTAAAAAGTAAAACCAACCGTTATCCCAATTAAGTATTATTTTGTTAAAAAACAGCATATTGTTTTGTTGAAACGTCCTGCACACGATGCTTTTTAATACTGATTAATAATAAGTCAATATTAAGAATTGCAGTTAAGATATTGCGGTGTAACTTTTGCGTTTAACATGCGATTAACCTTGGTGTTAACTTTATCTTACCAGTAAACATGAACTTTGTGTTAATGAAATCAACAACTTTAAGATGGATAATGTTAAGCATTACTATTATTATTGCCCTTATAATAGTAGCACAGTTATATTGGCTAAAAAGAGTATACAAGTTGGAGCAGCAACAATTTAATGCAGGCGTTGTTAAAAGCATCCGGGGTTTATTTGAAGATGTGAAAATTGCTGATAATCCTTCATTTCAGGTAAAGCAAATAGTTGAAATTGCAGATCAGAATACTTACCTTGTTAAGCTTGATTCAATACCAAATAAAGATTCCCTATACTACAATCTTAGCAACGAATTTGAGGATTTTGATGTTTGGACAGACTGTTCAGTAGGCGTTTATAACACTAAGAAAAATACATTTCAATACCAGTTTTATTTATCAACTGCCGCATCTCAATACTCAAAAAATACGATTGCGCCGCTTTTGCCAGTAAATAAAAGTTACGATTATTTATTACTCCATTTTCCACATCGCAGCAAGTACATCATTCATGAAATGCTTTTTTGGATAATTACAGCCATACTACTTTTATTGGTATTAATTGGCCTTTCGGTAAGCCTTGTTTATTTATACAAACAAAAATTTTTAAACGAGTTGCAAAAGGATTTTGTTAATAATTTTACCCATGAATTTAAAACGCCATTGGCCGTAATGAAAATTGCAAGCGATGTGCTGATACAGCCTTCCATCGTAAGTCAGCCAGCCCGGTTATTAAAATATGGCACTGTTATTAAAGAGCAAACCGAACACCTTCAAAACCAGGTGGAACGGCTTTTAAAAACAGCTTCGGGTGATAATAAAAATATCATTGTAAAAAAAGAGCCTTGTAAAATAAACGAATTGATTCTGCATGCCATTGATCAGTTAGAACCACTGATAAATAATAAAAATGCGGATGTTCATTTTACCCAGGGTGATGGTGATCCTGTAATAAATGCTGACAGGGCACACCTGGAATTAGTAATAATAAACCTGGTTGAAAACGCCATTAAATACAGTAACGGAAACCCTTATATAGCCATTGCTGCTTATAATGATAATAATAACATGTATGCTATTTCTATAAAAGACAAAGGCATTGGAATAGAAGAAAAGAATTTTAAATTTTTATTCAACAAATTTTACCGTGTGCCAACCGGAAATGTGCACCAGGTAAACGGATTTGGGCTTGGCCTGAACTTTGTAAAAAAGATTATTGACGCACACGATGGCAAGATCATTATAAAGAGCGTTCCGGGTGTGGGCACTGAATTTAAAATACTATTACCAGAAAAAATAAATAACTATGCCCAATAAAGCAAAAGTTTTACTAGCAGAAGATGATACTTCGCTTGCATTTGTAATAAAAGACAATTTGGAAGAAGCCGGCTATGAAGTTATATGGTGCAGTGATGGTGAAATTGCCTGGCAACAATTTCAAAAAAATGATTTTGATATTTGCCTCCTTGATGTAATGATGCCCGTTAAGGACGGCTTTACTGTTGCAAAAAAAATTCGGCAAAAAAGTGATATTGTACCAGTGTTATTTATAACCGCCAAGTCAATGGAGCAGGATAAACTGGATGGTTTTAAATCAGGTGCAGACGATTATATTACAAAGCCTTTTAGTATGCAGGAATTACTAATGCGGATGGATGTTTTTTTAAGAAGGACAAAGAAGATGCATTTTGAAAAGGCGCATGAATATTCTGTGGGCAGAATGCGTTTTTCGTTTGCAGATTTAAAGATTTATGATGGAGATAAAGTAATTTCCTTAACACAGCGGGAAGCTGATCTATTGAATTTCTTTTGCCAACATCCGAATAAGGTTTTAAAAAGAGAAGAGGTATTGTTAAGTGTTTGGGGTAAGGATGATTATTTTTTAGGCCGCAGCATGGACGTGTTTATTACCAAACTCCGTAAACATTTCAAGGAAGATCCATCCATTGTTTTAGAAACTATTCATGGTATTGGATTCAGGTTAAACGCCTAACCTTGTAGGATAAAATTAGCACCCTTTACCGGTGTTTTTTTTGAAGAACACCTATTAAAAAGAGAAGCCCCGATAGAAATCGGGGCCGTTTACCAAAACTAACTGCTTATGAGAAAAAGTTGAATTTATTTTTAATTATCGTTCTGTTTATAATTATGCAAATCAGGTGCCATAAATTTCTGATCGTGTTAAGAATATCTTAATGTAAAAAAGAATATTCCGAAAGCATATTAAAAAAAGAACTGAATAAAATTCTTTTGAATTATTCGTTTTATTCTTTAGTAAAGTTAAACCAATAAATGAATGCAAATCAAAACAATTTTCTTTTTATTTGGCTTTAACAATTATTTAAAGTGCAATTACATAAAGCCTTTAATCACATCCATTAAACCGCCACTACCATTTTGACTTTGCTGTTGCTGTGCGCCGCCTGATACCTTACTAATAATATCATCAAGTCCAACATGCCCATCGTTGTTGGCATCTAAGCTACCACTTGTAAACTTACTTACAAGGCTGCTTATATCAAAGCCTCCTCCTCCATTCTGAGCCCCACTAGCCTGAGCCCCGCCAGTTAACGAACTAATGATACTCCCAATGTCAAAACTTGAATTATTGGGGTCATTTGTTTTATTTATTAAATTACTAAGCACACTTGGTATTAAGTTATTCGCAATGCCCCCTGCCTGGTCGGCAGCCATGCCATGATTAGTAGTTAGCTTATTGGTAAAGCTGCTGATAATATTACTCACAATGGGGTTATTTAGTAACGAACTTCCTCCACTATTGTTATTTCCATTACTAAAAAGGGATAAAACACTTTGCAAACCGCCGCCTGCTAACACGCCCTGAAGTTCACTTGCAACAGAATGTGTCGCATCTGCTAATACGGCGTTATTTTGTTCGTTGGGTATTGCAGGATTATTAATAACTGTATCAGTTCCCTGTTCTTTAATTAAACTAAAAAGTTCTTCAAGCATAAATTATATTTTATACTCAAAGTAGCAAAAAACAACAACAAAAACAATATCAGAAGGGCATTATTGTATAAATAATTAAAGCTTAGCTTTCGGTAGCTAATTTTTCTGCATTTTCAGCAAATTGCAAGGCGTCTATAAACTCCTGAATTTCTCCGTTTAAAACACTATCAAGGTTGTAAACAGTTAATCCAATCCGATGGTCAGTAACTCTTCCTTGTGGATAATTGTACGTTCTTATTTTAGCACTTCTATCCCCGGTACTTACCAAACTCTTTCTTTTATGCGAAATAGCTTCTTCAGCCTTTCGCACTTCTTCATCGTATAGTTTGGTACGCATCATATCCATCGCTTTTTCCTTATTGCCTAACTGGCTGCGTTCCGTTTGGCACATTACTACCAGACCGGTAGGCTTGTGGGTTAAAAATACTTTTGTTTCAACCTTATTTACATTTTGACCGCCTGCGCCACCACTTCGGGCAGTCTCCATTTTAACATCACTTTCTTTCAGTTCAAAATCAATTTCATCAGCCTCGGGCATTACGGCTACTGTAGCGGCACTTGTATGTACCCTTCCACTCGCCTCTGTATCAGGAACCCTTTGTACCCTGTGCACCCCACTTTCAAATTTCAGCACTCCATAAACATCGTCGCCCGTTACTTCAACCTGCACTTCTTTAAATCCCCCGGCAGTGCCCTCACTTTCACTTAGCAAAGCTGTTTTCCAGCCTTTTTTCTCACAATATTTAATGTACATTCTTAACAGGTTGCCTGCAAAAAGCGAGGCTTCGTCACCTCCTGTTCCTGCCCTGATTTCTAAAATGGCATTCTTCTCATCATAAGGATCTTTAGGTATCAGCATATTGCGCAAAGCTTTTTCCCATGCTTCTTTGCTTGCTTCTAAATCCGGTAGTTCCTGTTTGGCAAGATCCCTCATTTCGGCATCATCTCCATTCAATACTTCTTTATTAAATTCAATATTATCAAGCACTTTAATGTATTCATTTCTTGCATTCACAATTTTCTCTAAACTCCGGTATTCCTTGCTAACAGCCGTAAATTTTTTGTTATCGCTTACAATCTCGGGATTAGTCAGCGCAACACCCAGATTGTCAAATCTTCCTTTAATAGCATCTAATTTATCTAACATAGTGTAATTTTATTGTTGGTAACAGGCAGTTGTACTACTATTTGGCATTGTTGTGTCACTCCCTTGTACCGCAAACCATTATTGAACTTTTTTATATTTTGCAAATACCTTAATTATTAATTTAAAATCTAAACCGTTTATTTGCAGGCGGCAAAATTACATTATCTCAACCAATCAACTTGTACAGAAAATTTACAGCCGACTATATTTTTACAGGCTACGAAATATTACCGGGCAATTTTGTTTTAATTACTAACCCCGAAGGTGTTATAATTGATATACAGGATATCAACAATTCAGGTGAGAATATTGAAGTATTTAAAGGTTTGCTAACTCCCGGATTTATCAATGCCCATTGCCATGTAGAACTTAGCTATTTAAAAGATGTTATCTCAACAGGTATAGGATTGGTAGAATTTGTGCAACAGGTGATGCGCCACAGAACTTCGTTTGATGAAGCAAAGCAGAAAGCAATGCAAAATGCAATACAGGAAATGTACAAGGCTGGTATTGTAGCAGTGGGGGACATTTGCAATACGACTGACTCAATAATTGTAAAACAACAAAGCCTGTTACACTGGCATAATTTTATTGAGGTAAGTGGTTTTATTGATGCCGCAGCAACTAAAAGACTGGCTGATATCCACCTTGTTTATACAAACTTCGTTGCCAATAACCTTACGCAAACATCTTTATCTCCTCATGCACCTTACTCAGTTTCAAAATCACTTTTTAAAGAATTAAACCTGAAAACTGCCAACCAGCTTATTTCTATCCACAATCAGGAATGCAAGGCTGAAAATGAATTGTACCAGAATAAAAGCGGCGATTTTCTGGAGTTGTATAAAAATTTCGGGATAGATATTTCCTCTTTTGAACCAACCGGAAAAACAAGTTTGCAAAGCTGGCTACCTTATTTTAATAAAAACCAATCCATCATATCGGTACATAACAGTTTTACCAGCGAGGCCGATATTGATTTTTATAAAAGAATGTCGGCTTCAAATCCATCTTTCTTCTTCTGCCTCTGCGTTAATGCCAACAAATACATTGAGCAAATGCTGCCACCGATTGAGTTGCTAAGAAAAAATAACTACCTTATCGTAATTGGTACCGACAGTTATGCCAGCAATTGGCAGCTAAATATTTTAGAAGAAATTAAAACCATTCAATCAGCAACTGCCAATTCCATTCCTTTGGCCGAGGTACTGCAGTGGGCCACCATCAACGGTGCACGTGCCTTACAACTCGAAAATTTATTAGGAAGTTTTGAAAAGAATAAGAAGCCGGGAGTAGTTTTAATTGAAGGAATGGATGATTTGATTTTAACCGAAGGCTGCTCTTCGAGGAGAATTTTGTAACA
>JAYWAU010000130.1:0-16418 GCA_043782265.1 Ferruginibacter sp.
TGTAATAAATAACGGTTGTGAAATATATTAATCCATATTTTTTTCAGGGCGCATCATTGGGAAAAACAATACATCCTGAATAGAATGTTGGTTGGTTAACAACATAGCAATTCTATCAATACCAAATCCAATACCGCTGGTTGGAGGCATACCATATTCCAATGCACGCAAAAAGTCATGGTCAATAAACATGGCCTCATCATCGCCTCTTTCCATTAATTTAGTTTGGTCTTCAAAACGTTCCCTTTGTTCAATAGGGTCATTTAACTCACTATAAGCATTGGCAATTTCTTTACCATTGCACATCAGTTCAAAACGTTCTACCAGCCCGGGTTTGCTGCGGTGCTTTTTGGTAAGCGGGCTCATTTCAACAGGGTAGTCTGTTATAAAGGTCGGTTGTATGTAGTTGCCTTCGCATTTACTGCCAAATATCTCGTCTATCAGTTTACCCTTGCCCCACTTGCCATCTGCGTGTATGCCTATTTGTTGGCAAACTCCCCGAATACCATCTTCATCCATTTCACTAATATCAAAACCGGTAAATTCTTTTATAGAATCATACATTGTGATTCTTTTGTACGGAGCTTTAAAATCTATTTCCTTTTCACCTGCCAAAACTTTTGAAGAACCATTGGTAGCCAGGGCTGCTTTCTCCAGTAATTGTTCTGTGGTTTCCATCATCCACTCATAATCTTTGTACGCCACATAAAATTCCAATACAGTAAATTCAGGATTGTGCGTACGGTCCATACCTTCATTGCGAAAGTTGCGGCTGAATTCATATACCCATTCAAAGCCGCCTACTATTAATCTTTTTAAATACAATTCGTTTGCAATGCGCATATACATGGGTACATCCAATGCGTTGTGGTGTGTTTTAAATGGCCTCGCTGCCGCACCACCGGGAATACTTTGTAAAACAGGTGTATCTACTTCAAGCGCACCCCGTTCATTTAAAAATTTACGAATGGCATTCATCATTTTGGTACGTTTGATGAAGGTTTCTTTTACTCCCGGATTTACAATCAGGTCTGCATAGCGCTGCCTGTAACGAAATTCGGGATCGGTTACTTCATCAAATGCTTCTCCATCTTTTTCTTTTACAATTGGTAATGGACGCAATGATTTGGTGAGTATGGCAAACTCTTTTACGTGAATAGAAGTTTCACCTGTTTTGGTTGTAAACACATACCCTTTAATACCAATAATATCGCCGATATCAATTAGTTTTTTCCATACAGTCTGGTACAGGGTTTTATCTTCACCAGGGCAAATATCATCCTGCTTAATATAAAATTGAATTTTGCCTACAGCATCCTGTATCACGGCAAAGTTGGCCTTGCCCATATCACGAACACTCATGATTCTGCCGGCAATGCATACGTCAGCAAACTGATCTTTATTTTCTTCGCCCTTAAAATTTTCTTTAATATAAACAGAGGTAGTATTAGCCGGATACAATGCTGCAGGATATGCATCAATGCCCAGTTTGGTTAACTCTGTCAATTTTTCTCTCCTGATTACTTCCTGCTCTGATAAATGTTGTGTGCTCATGCTGCTTCAAAATTTTTGCGAAGATACCGTATGGAACTCATTTGTCCATTAGGGTACGAAGGTTAATTATCTGGCAGGATACTTGTCTATATTTATTTTAAAAATTCAAAAAAATATGAAAAAACTTTTAGTAGTGTTAACGATTGCAGGATTATTTGCCAGTTGCGATGTGTTGCAACAATTGCCACAGGCTTCGGGCATGGGAGGAACAGTAACAGAGGCCGAAGCGGGACAAGGTATTAAAGAAGCGCTAAGCCAGGGATTGGTAAAAGCAGTACTACAATTAAATAAAGAGGATGGATTTTTCAACAATGCAGCCTATAAAGTTTTGTTGCCGCCCGATGCAATAAAAATAGAAAATACCCTGCGTACTTTGGGAATGGGTAGTATAGTTGATAAAGCAATTCTTCAAATCAATCGGGGAGCTGAAGATGCTGCCGGATATGCCAAGCCAATTTTTGTTGATGCCATAAAACAAATGACACTTACTGATGCCATTAATATTATAAAAGGTGGTGACACAAGTGCTACCCATTATTTTAGAACAAAAACAATCGGCCAACTTACCTCCGCATTTTTACCCGTGATAAAATCTTCGTTAAATAAAACGGAGGCTACCAAATACTATGGCGACATGGTAAACACTTACAACAATTTCCCCACAACATTTAAAAAACTAAATCCGGATTTACCCGGTTTTGTTACAGACAGGGCTACCAATGCCTTGTTTGATTTGGTAGCGAAGGAAGAAAAAAACATCAGGGAAAATCCTGTAGCAAGAACCACGGAGATTTTGAAAAAAGTATTTGGCGGGTTGGTAAAGTAAAATTTTTAGAATAAATGTAAACCAGCTATTGGGATTTACCTGTGTACTCCATGAAAGGTAAATCCCCCATTTGTAATTGAAATGGTTTGGTTAACATTATTGCCCAATGTAAGTTCAAATTTTCCTGTAAATGTACAAGCATCATATTCATCCAAATAACCCCCGAATACAAAATCAGGCACTTTAATATGCCGACAATCGGAATAGGAATAAGTTAAAAAACCGGAACGATAAAAATAAACTCTAGCCGAATCAATTGGGCCTGAAATTAATACAAGGGTACAATTATTATGGAGAATATTAATATTATTAGAGACTACTGCTTCATTGTCAGGTATCATAAATGAGCAATATATAGTTCTGGTTAAAATGTTAATAGTAGAATGTAAACCCGGTATTTTAACTTGAATCACTCCCATATACTCATCTGATGTCCCTACTTTAGGGTCATCATAAGTTTGCCCATTAAATTTGAAACTGAAATTATCTTCCCCGATTTTATACCTAATTTTTTACAAGCTGAAAGGCTAACAACGATAATGAAGCAAATTAAATAGTGTAATGTTTTCATAAAAATTAGTTTAAGTTAAACACCTCTTGTTGGTTAAGCAATGTTATCAAAC
The DNA here is from genome assembly GCA_043782265.1 of Ferruginibacter sp. GTDB lineage: Bacteria > Bacteroidota > Bacteroidia > Chitinophagales > Chitinophagaceae > Ferruginibacter. The sequence continues at coordinate 3,004 of JAYWAU010000130.1, forward strand.
AGGGTACACCTATTTTCTTTCACAGGTAAGTTTTTTTCATTGCTCCTGATTAGTTGAATAATGTTATAAAATTTGGTATGGCAAAAAGGGCAGGCATGTACATCTCCGGCAGAATCTACATACACACTTCTGCTTCCAGAGAAGCAACCAACCCTTCTTTGATGGTATCCATGATATAACATAGTAGGATAATTTTTATACCCTGCCTTGTGGTTGACCATTGTGAATATTTGCTCTAGTTCAGCAATGTGCCTTTCTTCAAGCAGTACATTTTTGCCGCCGTAGTGTCCAATGCTTCTGGGCTCCAATACCTGTACAAATTGCACACCCAATTCTTTTGCAAAATCCAGATAGGGTAACAAATGACAGCCATCAATAAAATGTTTGGTAGCACACACGCTAATGGAGGTAACGAGGCCAGCTTTTCTTCCTGCCGCGATAGCATTTACTGCCAGATCAAATGCCGCAGGGTTGCCTCTGAAAAGATTGTGTAGTTCAGGAATATAATGATCGATGCTTACAACTACTCCCTTGCAACCGGCCTCTTTTAATAATCTTGCATTTTCATCTGTAAAATTAAATCCGGAAGTAAGTACCCAGCATTCACTTTTTTTACTGGTATATTGAACTAAGGGCAATAAATCTTTGAACCGTACCATTGGCTCACCGCCACTAAAATGAAACTGTAACACACCTTCCTTTTGATACATATCAACTGCCTTAAATAAATCTTCTTTTGTAAAAGATTCTTTCTGGTTAAGGTTATCCCATTCAAAGCAATGTTCGCAGCGCATGGGGCACTTGCGTGTAATAGCAAGGAAAACAAAAGATAATTTTTCAGTAACGGTTAGCGGAGACGCATGCCGGCGCAGTTCTCCTTTTATAAGCTCATCATAAGCTTTGGAAGGCCAGCCCGGGGTGTATTGATTAAAATAATATTTACCATCAATCTTATACATCTTTTTTAAATCGCCGCCCCAAACATTGTTTCTCAATTGGAGCATTGCTTTAAAAGTTGCCCAAATTTTACCAGGCTCTTTTAAAATGATACATGCAAAATAAAAGATGCGTAGCTTAATAAATATCCAGGTAATTACTATTTCAACATTACCAGGCTGCCCGGTATTAATAATTTGCCGCTCAGTGAAAGGTATAGCAGGCTTTAATTTTTTAGTAACTTTTGTTTGTTGCTGAGCAATGGCTGTTTGCATGACAATAAAATTTATTTAATAAATGATTTTTTGTAGTCTGTTTAATTTTTTCAGTTTGATTTTACAAGGGTCTTCATATTTTCTGCCGCCATTTTTTTATACACACTCATACCAAACAGAGGAAATGCTCCCGGCTTTTTAAATTGATTTAAAAAGTTAACATCGGGGCTGTTTTTAAAATCTCTTATATGTTCATAATACCCTTTAGTGTGCAACAAATAGGTTCTTGTTTTTGAATTATCCTGTAAGACCTCGGCATTATAAGTGAGTGTAACAACATTGCCAATATCAGGTTGTGACAAATACACAGCATCTTCTTTTTGCAAATCGGCCAATATATTTTTGCCCAATTCATCGGTTGCTTTTGAAGCTGTAATTTTTTGAATTGTAAAATCATTTTGATCAGAAAAATCAAGTGCAGCGTAATCAATTTCCCAAAACATAAAACCACTGGATAATTTTATTTGTGTAAACGGTTCTGTTGTTTCAGGAAATTCAACTGGCACAACAATATTTCTTGTTGCCAAGGGTCCAATAGTGGTTAAGCCCGTTATTTTTTTCCAGCCACTGTTTGTTTTTACCGATACCTCCAATGGTATTTTTTGATCCCTTGTCCATTGTAATAACTCAGCAACAGGTTTCTTTTCCTGTTGTTTGATGTAGGTGCCATAATAGCTGCCAAATCCTTTTGCCAACTCGCCATACAATAAATCAAGAAAGTAAGAATTTTTTAAGGTCAATAAGAGGTTCGCTTTTTTTGCAACAAGAGGTTTATTGAATTGCATTACTACTTCATTGGTTGTTGAAACAGTATCATCCAAATATAACATTGCATTATCACCTGCTTTCAATAAGGATGCCGTTACTTCTTTTTTCTCATTCAACCATGCAACTGTTGGGGGCTGTGGAGCCGATACTGTATATAAATTCCCAGTTTCATCAGAGAGTACCTTACCATTTTTACTGTGCGTAATTATCCAAAGCTCAGCTATATCAGTATATTGATGTTCGTGTAATTCATTACTGATTTTAACTTGTAACGAGCCGTCACTTAAAGGCTCTATTTTAAGTGGCATATAATCATGTCGTGCAAGCTGAGGGTAAATAGCTCCACCATAAATCTCTCCCTGTAAAGTAAATTCATTGCCTGTATAAGCACTTACAAATGGGCATGAACTTTTTGTTGCTGCAATAATTATGGTTACTACTGCAAGTGCACCAATAGTATAACCAAGTGCTCCAATTACATAACTATTTGTGGTGCGTTTTTTATCTTTTTCAATTACTTCTATCTTTTGAACCTTATTTAAATCAAGTGTATATTTTCCGAATTTAGGTACAGTATCGGGAGCAATATAAAAATGTACTTCATTTAATACATTAAGGTCAGTAATGGTAGATTTTTGATATTGCATTTTTCCCTTTCGGCCATTGGTAAGATGCAGTTTGTTGTAAGGCGAAACGCTATCAAGAATACACTCCAATGTTTTATGATCCTGGTTTAATATTGCATTACTCATGTAAAAGAATTCACTCCCATTTCGTAAAATAAAATACCTGTCAGCGAGCCGCAGGCTATCAACTGTTGCAGCCCGTTCTTTAATAGTACCCAGACGTGTCGGCGTAGCCATGTAATAATTATGGCAGGCATTAAGCAACAGGATTGCTGAAAATGCAGCCAGCAGAAAGAGGGTTGGTTTTGTGTGAAAAGACATAAAATTTTTTTAAAAGGTTAAATGAGTAATTTAATAAACTGCAATGGCGAAATAGTTATAAACAAAATAATCGACTGAATAATTTACTATCCATTTAATATGGATAGTAAATTATCAACTCTTCATCTTACCAAACTTTTATTAGTTACAAACCGGAAATGCCGAAGGGTAAGAAGTGGTATATATATTTTTACTCCAGCAATTATTGGTACCAGAGCCATCCCACAAAAGATCTGCGGCAGGTAAGGGTAATCCCGGAGGGGCTGCAGAACCATTTTGAGTTAAAGTGTTTTCAATAATTTTTGCCCCATCGGGGTTGGGTTCAATATCTGCAAAAGCTTCAGGAGGTAAACCAGCAAGACTGCCAATAATTAAAGAGCTTACCGTTGCAATACCCACAAAATTATTATGGCTGATGATGTTTTTTTGTATGGTGGTATTATCAGCACCAACAACGAGTATGCCAGAACCGGTTGGTACAAAAAATTCAAAGCCTCCCTGAGGGGTTGAAAAATTTGCACGGTTATTATCATGAATATAATTTTTTATTACCGAGATATTTGAAGCAGATTTAACTATAAGGCCAGGCAGCAGAAATACCAGTAAACCACCTGCATTATCATATGACTCATTGAAAGAAGCATTTACGTTTGTACAATTTTCAATTTCAAATCCGCTAACATTTGCAAAAGCCGTGTTGTATTGCACTTCGATATCAGTTGACTGACCCACGTAAATTCCAGTGTCTGAACTGCCGGTCGCTGAACAATAGGTGATAACCCCATGATGACAAAAGACAGGGAACAATCCATACTCCTTGTTATTGATTGCTTTTACGTGATCTAAAATAAAATTATCTACGCCAGTTAACAGCACCCCATTGTCTTTAAAATTCTGTACCGTTACATTTTTTAAAACAAAGCCATTTCCGTTTGAAGTTACTTCTATACCATTTTCTTCATCACCCGGATTTTGTATTATTATTTCTTTACTCTTTTCATTCATGCCGACCAATTGAATACCTGCTTTATTTACATGGATGGCTTCGTTGTAAATACCAGGTTGAATAAAGATAATAGTGCCGGTATTGGCTGCATCTACTGCCGCTTGAATGGATGAACCACTCTTTACTACAATATGCGGCATTCCATTAGCTGTTTTTTCAGCCGATGTTAGCTGTTTTTCCTCACTTTGTGCTTCCATTGCTTTTTTACAGCTGGCAAAGCTGATTGTTATTACAGCCAGCATTAAACAGATTTGCCTGGTGATGATAGTTGTTGTTTTTTTTGATTGAAACTTTTTCATTTTTGACCTCCGTTTTTAAATTAGTGAGAGATTTGTTTAATATTTATTGTAATTAGTTAACCGTTATTGCCGGGTATGGAACCGTTTCTCATAGCAGATCAGTGAAACATTTTGAGCAAGACAATTGAAATGTTGGTTGATTTTAAACAGGATAGAAGATTTAAATTGCTACTATATAACTACAAATTATAGCTACAATTTTTTGAACTTTTAAAACTCATAACCGGCTGTTAGGCTAAAATATTTGTTCTGTATTTTACTTATGTAACTCTTATTACTACTTAAATTTAACAGACCATATGTATAACCAAGATTAATAGAAAAACCTATAGGCAATTGATAACCTACAAGTACATTAACACCCAGATCGAATTGTTTTATTTGGTTTCCATAATAATTGTTCAAAATAAAAGCTGGTGACACACCACCGCCTGTAAGAAAAATTCCACGTTTTGTTTGCGCCTTATAAAGAATATTCAAAGGAATTTCGAGATAGTGGTTTCTATTATAATAATCATATCGTTTACTCACATACAGTATGGACGGTTGAAAGAATATGCTTTTGCTAATTGCTATGTTTGCAAAGCCTCCGAAAATGAGGCCAGGTTTCATAACTGAATTTGAAGAAGAACTGTTGTCTACATAATCCTGTTTAAGGGCGGCAAAAGCAACACCAGCCTTTACGCCAAATTTTACAATCCTTTCTTGTTGACTGTATACATTCATTACCAGTAAAAAAAGAGGAAGAACTGAACATAGCTTTTTCATTATGAGCTTATTTTATTTATTATAAGAAAATTTGCCTGCCTTGTAAAACCGTAACTATTTTAACTGTGCAAAAAATCGTGCTGCACCATTTTCTGCTTCACCTTTATGTATGCCCGCTTTTGACTTTTTTATTGAGTTTAACAGCACAGCACGATAATATTTTATTCTTTTACCAGTTTTATATTCTTGTTTTCTTTTCCGTTATTTATTGTTAATGAATATATGCCTGCAGTTAGTTTTTCTGTTGGCAGATTTATTTTGGACTGGTTACTAAAACTGCTTAGCCAAATTAGTTTTCCTGTAGCATCGTAAATGCTTATAGTTATACTTTTTGCTTTACCGGTTATTTGTAATGCTGCAGTATTTTGAACAGGATTTGGATATAAAAGCGCATCAAAATTTGTAAAAGTTTTTACCTCGTCAATGACTGGTACACTTACCCTGGCAGCAGTAAATGCGGTTGAGCCTGCATCTCCTTCATATAATTCTGTTCCGTATTGTGGGGAGGATGCTCCAAAAAACAATTTGTTACCAGCAGGAGTTAACTGAGAAAAATTGGAAAGCCCCGTTAATCCAGCATCAGCAACAGGGATTGTATTTTGGGCTGTGCCATCAGATGACCAAAAAGAAATATTTTCTGAGTAAACAGGATAATAGGAATAGACATGCTTTAAAAAATAAAGCTTTCCTCCCGCACTGCATAAATTGTTATAAGTACTATTATCAAATGGAGCGGCTATATCTCTCACCAGGTTTGTACCGCCAGATGTGCCAGTGCTTGACCAAAGTTCAAGTCCATGTAGGCCATCATCTGCAGTAAAAAACAGGGTGTTATTTACGTCCGTTAAATTGCCGGGATTGGAATAACCAGATGGGTTAATGTCTTTAACCAGTTTTGTACCTGCTTCTGTACCATTTGTTTTCCATAATTCTGCACCGTAAGTATTAAAATCAGTTGCATTAAAATACAAGGTGCTGTTTGATACACAGAATACATGCTGTGGTTCGGGATTTAAACGGGCAAAGTAATTAGCAGGCGTTATACTTTTTAATTTGATGGTTCCTTTTTCGGTTCCATCACTTTTCCATAAAGAATAGTTTAAGCCACCATCCCATGCGCCAAAATAAAGATCTTTTTTATAAGCAAATAAACTATAGGGATTGGAGCCACTGTATCCCACATTAATATCCTTTACCATTTTTGTACTGGCGATGGTCCCATCACTCTTCCATAATTCGTAACCGGTTGCAAAATCGCCTGCAACAAAAAATACAGTGTTACCAATTGCAATTAAGGAATTGTTATAGTAATAGGAAAGTCCCGGAGTAAGCAGATAGGTACCCGCTTCTGTTCCATCGCTGCGCCAGAGTTCATCCGTTCCTGTAAATCTATTAGATAAAGTGTAAAATACAAGGCCATTGTCTGTTACAGTAAAATTGACTACATAAAAAATACTTCTGTCAATGTATGTAATTCTATGAAGCCCTTCGGTTGTATTATTGGTAGTATAAATGCCGGTGTTAACAGCATTATCCGCAATAAAATAACCGAGATTATTTTTAAAAATAATACTGTTAGGATAAGACCAGCCACTGCCTGGTGTGATATCATTCAATAAAACTGTACCAGCGGTTGTTCCATCCGATTTATATAACTCACCACCCAGTGCAGGTGTAAACGCGTTAAAGAGTACACCATTTCCTGTTGAACAAAGTCCCTTAAACATATATCCTGCGTCGGAACCGCTTGTTTGAGCGTAGTTAATATCTTTCACTATCGAGGTACCTGCTCCGGTTCCGTCAGATATCCATAATTCACTTCCATTGTTAATACCTGTAGCGCTAAATAATAATTTATTATTGTAAAAAGTGAGGTCATAAGGGTATGAAGCGCCTTTCCCCGGAAAAATATCACTTACCAATACAGTTCCCAGGTCTGTTCCATTACTTTTCCATAGTTCATTTCCATAAATGACATCGTATTTAACAAAATACAGGCTACTGAGACCATTATAATAATTATAGGTTTGCTCTCCGGGGAGGAAAATTTTTACTGCCTGTGTATTACCACCATCTCCTTTTGTACTCCATAATTCGTCATGCCACGCATTGGTACTACTAACAACTTTAAAGTAGATCGCATCATTTACAACAGACATTTCCACCGGAACAATTACGTCAAAATCATGCGTAGTAGTAAGATCTTTTACCAACACAATACCATCCGCATTAGCTGCATCATATTTATATAAGCCACTACCATCAGCATAAGTAAATCCTGCAATGAATAAAACATTATTTAAAATGGGAAAAGGAGTATTGTTATAAATAGAGAGATTATCGGATTGCATAAAAACATCATTGTAACTAATAGCATAACCGGTACCACCAGCTGTTCCATCGGATGTCCATAAACGTCGCCCCGTTCCGTCATTTACTGAAAAATACAGGTTATTGTTATAGGTTGTTAGCTGCATGGGAGCACTCATTTGATCATATTGGTAATATCCAATTTGTTTAACAACATAAGTGCCTGCATCCGTGCCATCGCTTCTAAATAACTGGTAACCGGCAGACCAGGTGTAAGCAACAAAATAGGCCATATCATTTACTGCAGTCAACTCATAAATAGAATAGCCAATAGAGCTTTGTTGTAAATCCTTTACGAGATTGGTACCTCCTGCTGTTCCATCTGTTTTCCATATCTGGCTATTGTAACTTCCATATAAAGAGGTTGCGCTAAAAAATATAATTCCGTTGACATTGGTGAATTGATTGGGATTACTACCTCCGCCTCCAATACTTAAATCAATCAATAGGTGTGTACCCGATTCGGTTCCGTCGGACACCCATGGTTCATATCCATTATCATTGGTTACGGCAGAAAAGTACAACAACCCATTAGCAGCTATAATGCTACTTACGTCTGATCCTGCCTGGCCGGGGTTAATGTCTTTAACCATGTAAGTACCAATAGGTGTTCCGTCGCTTCGCCACAATTCTCGTCCATTAATGCCATCATCAGCAGAAAAATAACTGATGTTATGGAGCACCGAAAAGCTACTTTGCGAATTGGCCGGGAAGTTTGATGGGTAACTTGGCGCAGTAGCGGTATTTATATCCTTCGTGAGATGAAAGCCGGAAGGGACGACTTTGGCATTGTTTGCTATTAACTTTGTATTGCTTGTACCAGTAGATTTGGAAGTAAAATATTGTGTCATGTTTAGATCTTGGGTATGCATAATAAACTTCTTTGCCACTGTATCAAAAGTTGTGTAAGGCAAATTCTTCATTCTCTTTTCATTGGTTTGTGGGATGGTTCCGTCTATGTCATTTAAAGTTGGCAAGGATGGCTTTTCCCCAAATGGAACTTGCTCTTTTCCATTGGGCGTTGGATACTCAGGCTTTTGTGCCTGTAGCGTTAATGCTAAGAAGAAAAAGAATAGCGGCAGCATAGTAATTTTGCGTTTCATAACTAAGAATTTTGAGAATTAAAAAAATAATATTGTCAAATAATTAATAAACTTTGCCGAGTAGTATTCAGCGTATCTAAAGTTTTCGGGGGCGGAAATATTGATGCTTTTTGCAGTGTTATGTCCTTGATTAATATGACGATTGTATAGTGCAATTTTATTATCAATCAATCTTTGCCAGTGTTTGTAATGCTACTACCAAGCTACAACGGTAAAGCAGTGTTTAATAATTACATTTTGCAAGACAGCTTTTCAAATTGGCAGATTGTACTAAAACAGTGATAAATGAGACGGCGGGAATTAAATTTTCCTAAACATGTGTAGTCTCCGCCTGCAATTAGCAGTATTTACTAAAATCAAAATGGGGATATGCAATATTTGCGATTTAAAATTACCCTTCACGATTATTAATAAATGATAGTTTCAGGGAGAATATTAAAAGGTCAAAGGATACAAATAGTATTTTTGGAAAGAAAAAACATATATAAAAATCCAGCTTGCTTTATAAAACTGCAAGTACAATTCTTTAACGTCTGTTCATAGTTTTTTAAACCATTTCTTGAAGAATTCCCCACCGCATTAAAGCATACGATGCTCAGCTAAATTTTACATAAACAAGCAGTGGTGGAAAGTAGAAAAACCTTAATTGAAACAGAAAATAAGCCAGCATTATTGGGTACTTACAATGTCCTTTCCAATATGTCCACGAACGACCCAAGATTTTACAATAGGGTATCTTCAAATTTTGAACATATGTAAAGTAGTTGCACCTTAATAAATGTAACTGAGAAAAAAGAAACAAATTATGCTATCGATTGCTTAAAAGAAGAAATAGGCTAAAGCAATCCTAAACTTTATTGGATATTAGCTAAGTTAAAATGAAAGGCATCTTACTTGCATATTGGTGAATAAGCTTAATTAGCGCTTAAAAACTCAGTGGCTGCTTTTGCCCCATTGTTATACAACATTTCCTTTTCTGCAGGTTTCATTTTTCGTACTCTCGACTGGATAGATCCGTAACTTATATGAATGGTTCTGTTTTGTTCATTTTCGAGGTTAGGATATTTGCGATTGAGTGTTTCAATTACCAGATTATTGAATGCATGAATATAATCTTTAAATGACCTTATTTCAAAAGGAGGAATAGTTCTGCTGTTATTTTTTAGTGAATCGATCTGTGCCGGGCGCTCCAGCTTTATGCCAAGTGTTTGTGGATTGAACCAAACTTTATCACTTAATAAGGGATTGCTTTTATTTTCGCAGCTATCAAAAATGCAGATTGGATAGTTTGCAATCATTCCGCCATCTACATAATAGTTTCTAAATGAAATGGTATCTGTTTTTTCAATTCTTTGATATTGATCATTTAAAATAATGGGTTCAAAGTATAAGGGGATTCCTCCACTGATTCTTACCGCTAATGCAATGGACATATCAGGTGTATTTTCATAAGAGAAAACATCAAGTTGCTGTTTGCTTAAGTTGGTGGCGGTGCAATAAAAATCTTTAAACATTTTATTTTGCAGGTGGAGCTGATGCAATTGGGCAAAGGATAAATTGGCATTACCTGTTTTATAATTAATAAGCTGTTGTACCCAAAGCTCGAATTTTACACCCTTATATAAGCCAAACTTATTTCGCACCCGCCTGTATTTGCCAACAATACCACCTCTGCCATCATTAAATTCTTCTATGGGTAAAGAGCGCATGATGCTATCAATTTCCTTTGCAGTATAACCAACGCTCACCATCACTCCGGCAATGGCTCCCGCAGAAGTGCCGGCTACTTTTTCTATTTGTTGTAAAATATTTTTTTCTTCCAGAATACTAAAGGCGCCAGCATAGGCAACACCCCTTATGCCACCACCTTCAAGTACTAAATTCTTGTATGAATTTTTTTGTTGTGCAAAGCACAATGAAGGTATAAGCAGTGCAAAAAAAAGGGTTTTCATTTTGTGAAAATAATTGATTGGAGCGGCAGTAAAAGTTAAATGCTCATTAAATTTATGCTACAATAAAGAAGTTTTTATACCCATATATTATCAAGTGTTACATATGCAAAGTAATCTGTATCCAATAAAAAAGGATATGGTTCGGCAAATGTAAATTTTTCTAACTGGTATTTACCATCTTCTTTTATATTATCAATCTCAATTTCGTTTTTTCAACATCGATGATAATATAATAGGGAATTTTTTGAGAGTGGTAAATGTAGAATTTGTTATTGCGGTCTTTCATTGCAGTAGATGGGGAAAGTATTTCAACTACAATCGCAGCCGCAAAATCCAAATAAGGCTTGGTTATTTCATGGCATACCACCACAGCATCAGGTTGCAATATGGTATCTTCGGTAACTTTAATATCTATAAAATCATATACTTTACAATTAGTACAACCAGACTTTTTTGTAGCATCTTTTATTTCATACTTAATATTACTACTTATCCATTGGTGCCTTGGTGCCGGTGCCGGGCTCATGGCATATGGAATACCTTCAATTAATTCCCAGCGGCCTTCCCACAAGCAATATTCCTCGTAAGTATAATGGGGTAATATTTTTATTGCTGAGGACATTAAAACAAATTACTGTATTTAATTTAAAGCTAATAACACTTGCCAGGCTTCATATAATTTTCCGGCATTCAATAATTCCTGTGCATAACAGTGCAACTCCTTTTCCATCTCTTCGGGATTAATGGAATAATACTGGAAGATATTTTTGAGTTTGTCATCATAAAAGGCCGGGTCAACAAATGGTAATTCAGCTATGCTTGCCAACTGCACTAAATTATCACCAGTAAGAATGAAACTATTACGGATAGAAACCGGTAAAGCATCTACACCGATTCCGGATTCGACATTTGTTTTATTTATCTCCTGGTTATTCATTCCTTTTAATTAAAATTCTATACAATAACTATTTCTTTAAATTTAAAATACTTAAATCACTCTCGTCTTTTTTTATATTATTTATCAATTTACCTAATCCCTCAATTTCCATTTCAATTAAATCTCCTTCCTTTAACCATTGTTCTTCAAAATCAGGATTAACTGATTTACCCGAACCATTCAATTCTAAAAAGCTACCGGTACCCACTGCACCACTGCCAATTACGTCGCCGGCAAATAACTGAACGCCATAACTACAGCGTTCAATAATTTCAGCAAAGGTCCATGTCATATCACTTACATTTCCCCTGCTTACCTCAATGCCATTTATCTTACATGTCATACCAAGGTTCCAGGATTTGCCGGTATGATTTTCCTTGCAGGCTACTTCATATGGCTCCAGTTCATCCAATGTTACTAACATGGGGCCGGTTACCGTTGCAAAATCTATTCCTTTTGCAGGCCCGAGTTTTAACAGCATTTCTTCCATTTGGAGGGTTCTTGCACTTACGTCGTTCATGATCATTAATCCGCCAATATAGTCATCTGCTTCAACTACAGAAATATTCCTGCCTGGTTTACAAATGACTATGGCAGCCTCCAGCTCAAAATCAAGTTTTTCAAAATGATCTGGCATACAAATAATATCGCCTGGTCCCTGTACACTATTATGATTGGTAAAATAAAAAACAGGGTATTGGCTAAATTCCTCAATCATATCTAACTTATGATTACGCCTAATGGTAGCAACATGTTGTTCAAACGAATAGGCATCTCTGCAACTTGTAGGATACGGGATAGGTGCTAAAATGGTACTATTGTCCCATGCACTGCCAAATACATTTCCTTTTAAGCCACTTTTAATTCTTTGTTCGGCATTTTGGGCAATGGGAAAATAATCATCCCAATAATTTAAAAACATGGCCATGCTTGGCGGAAGCTCAGGATGAATGGCGTCCATATCATACAGCATATCATTTATAACCATGGCTAAATGATCGTGCCCTTCCTTTAAATAAGTTACTAACTTCATAAAAATAAATTGGTTACGAAAATAGTTATTAAAACCGGATGTTTGCTATAAGCAACTCTTGCTTTGTAATGAAGTTTAATTAATTTTACTATATAAACTAGCATCATGAAGTTTGAAAAGATTCACAATAAAGGCCAGGCTAAACTTTTTAAAAATCAATATCTCGAATACCTGACTAAGACGCACCCCCTTGTAATATGGGGGATATATGTTCCTATTATTACTTTTATGTTGTACTACAGTAATGTGGTAGCAAAAATAGATTTGATGCTTGTTGGATTTGTTTTTTTTGCGGGTATATTTTTCTGGACTTTATTTGAATATATGATCCATCGTTTTGCTTTTCATTTTATAGCAGAAAGTGAAAGAGCACTAAAAATCGTTTATATTATACATGGCAATCATCACGAATACCCCAGGGATAAGGAACGTTTATTTATGCCGCCTGTGCCCAGTCTTATCCTGGCTTCTTTTATTTTTAGTTGTATGTATTTTATAGCACAATTGATTGGACTGAGAGAAAATGTATTTGCTTTTTTTCCGGGATTTATGCTGGGGTATCTTATGTATGGCACTATGCACTATGCTATACATGCCTGGAACCCGCCTTACAAATGGATGAAACCCTTATGGCGCAATCATCACCTGCATCATTATAAAAATGAGCACCTTGGATTTGGTGTAAGCACAACCTTATGGGATAGGGTTTTTGGCACAATGTTCGACCTGACGAAAGAAAAAGAAGACAAGGAGAAAGTAAAAGATTTAATGTTTGTTAACCGGCCTAGAAAGAAGGAGACTGTATCTTAACTACCATTTTTCTTCATCAGAAAAATTATCATTTTTGCGTTTAAATTGCTCCCGGGTATTTATTTTTTGTAATTGTCGTTCTATCAATAACGCTGCAATAATTTTTCCCGCATCTTCATTTGGATTGTCTTTTAATACCTGCTTTAGCCTGGTCTCATTTACATCTATCCTGTAAAGAATTTGTATCAGCAAATTGAAGTCATCTTTTATC
>JAYWAU010000131.1:0-16397 GCA_043782265.1 Ferruginibacter sp.
TAATTTAATGCAAAGTCTTTTTAAAGATTCTTATGGCTATGTAATATTTCCTAATGTAGGCAAAGGAGCGATAGGTATAGGTGGCGCAGCAGGCAATGGGATTGTATTTGAAGAAGGGAAAATGATTGGCGCTGCAAAAATGAAACAGTTAAGCATCGGCTTTCAATTAGGTGGGCAAGCCTACAGGGAAGTAATCTTTTTTGAAAATGAAGATGCGTTAAACAGGTTTAAAGAAAATAATTTTGAGTTTTCGGCACAGGCTTCTGCAGTTGCTGTAACAGCTGGTGCAACAGCCAACGTTAAGTACAGAGAAGGGGTAATGGTGTTTAGTCAGCAAAAGGGAGGCTTAATGTATGAAGCCTCAATAGGTGGCCAAAAATTTGATTATACCGAATTTGAATAGCGTTTACTTTTAAAAATCCATGACTACGAAGTAAAAGCATTAAATACTATTGATGATATAAACTACCTGTATCTTTTTTAAAATTTATTCACTTATTGTTGTTCTTTTGTATAATATAACGAAAGAATAAACGCAATGGGTTTTCTACAAATTATAAGAAATAAGATAAAGTTTATCGGCTACTCCGAACTGCTTTCAGATTATGAAAAAAAGCGGCTTATAATTTTTAATAATTTAAACTTTATGGCTTTTTGCCTGGCCATTGTAAGATATTTATACACTGTTACAAATTCGCCGGCTTATTTTACTTACCAGGCCACCGTTTCGAACCTGACTTTAATAATCTTATTTGTAGCAATAGCTTTATTAATTCACACCAGGCATTATAGAATTGCAACAATTACTTCATTTGCATTGGCACCTTTACTGCTAACTATTTCAGGCATTCTTACCAACGATTCAGGCGCAGACATGTACCTGGTTCTTTATATGATGCTGGCCTTTTTTTTTCTACACAGGTTAAAAAATATAGCTATCGCATTTACCTACTGTATCATTTTTTTTATTTTCCTACGCTTTAAATTCACCAGTCATATTGATCCTATATCAACCGGTGCCATTGCTTTATACTATGATATACTCAATTATGTGTCTTCGCTTTCTATGATTTTTTTCACCATGTACCTTATTAAATTTCAGGTTTGGAATTATGAAAAATCAATCAGAGAAAAAAAAGAAATAGTGAGGATAACCAATGCCAACCTGTTAGCAAAAACAAGAAAAATAGAACAGCAATCTCTTGCACTTCAACAAAAAAATATTGAATTAACCGAGCTCAATAATGTTAAAGTAAAATTGTTTTCTGTTATATCGCACGATTTACGGACATCTATTTATGCATTAAAAAACATTATGGGTACATTTTCAAAAGGCAGTTTTTCAAAAGAAGAAATGATGAGCAGCCTTCCGGGAGTAAACAACGAAGTAGACAAATCTGCCGATTTAATGGAAAACCTGCTTATTTGGGCACGCAATCAATTGCATGAAAGCAATATTATTTTTCAGCATCTTGAACTTAGCAGGATTGTAGAAAATACCTTTAGACTTTTTTCAAAAAAAGCGGCAGAGAAAGGTATTGAACTGATTAATAATGTACCGCCAGATACAACAGTATATGCCGATGCCGACATGACGAAGGCTATATTGCGCAACCTTACAGACAATGCTATAAAATTTACAAACCCTGGTGGCTATATTGAAGTATCTGTAGAAAATAGTAATGCCCATATTAAATTGATTGTAAAAGACAATGGTGTTGGAATAAGTGAAGAAGGAATTATCAAAATTTTCGGAGAAAGGTATTATACAACATTGGGTACCGAAAAAGAGTCAGGCACTGGTCTTGGATTAATGATTTGCCGTGATTTTATTGCCAGCAATAATGGAGATTTTGATATATTGAGTAAGCAGGGAGAAGGCTCCAGTTTTATTATTACATTCCCCGAATTTAAAGAGTAGTAGTTTTTCTTTTATATATTTTCTACCCTTATTCTATACGGTCATTAACACAATCCATTTATTTTGTTTACTTAAAAAATAGATTCAAAGCAAATTGTATTAAGGTATTTCATACAAAACTTAGCCAGCAAAAAATTGCGTGTAATAAAGATTTCCCTGCTTGTCTCTAGCAATACCAATACCTATATATTTATAATGGCCCAGCATATTACGGCGGTGGCCTGAAGAATTTTTCCACATCGTGATTACCTCCCTGGCAGAAGAGGCTCCATAAGCAACATTTTCTGCAAAACTAAAAAGAGGTTTCATCATTTTACCTGCCATCGCATTTCTTTTTGCAAATCCGTCATGCCCAAATCCTATCCTGCCATTTGCCATATCTTCACTGTGTTTTTGTGCAATTGAATTGAGTTCGTTCTTAATAGTTAGCGCAGGCAAACCCTTTGACTTTCTAAATTGATTGGTTTGTGCTAAAATATCCTGAATAAGGTGGTCATTTTTATCTAACGAAAACGAAGTATGACTGATAAAAAGCACTAAAAAAGTGAGTACTAAAAACAAAAAAATACGTTTCATTTTTGGGTAAGAATTTCTTTTGTATTGACAAGTATTGTACCAATAATTAAACAATAATACCGGTACACCAATTTTAACTACATAAAAACGGAATCAAAATTTTAAAATTGTTTACCTTTCTAAAAATCTATTTTATGTTATATAATCGCCGATTGTGGCTACAACAAAGTCTTACCGCCTGGGCTGGTCTCACTATATCATCAAATGTAACTGCCATACCTAAATTTCCATATGTACCCTCAACCGATGTAATACTCTTAAACAGTAATGAAAACCCATATGGGCCCTCTCCTATGGCGCAAAAGGCCATACTGGAGTATTATACAAAATCAAACCGATACCCTGACGACTACCTTGGCTTGTTACTAAAAAAAATTGCCACACATTGGGGGGTAAGCGCCGAAAATATTTTATTAGGCGCAGGTTCTTCAGAAATAATCGGGCTGGCGGCATTGCATGTATCTAAAAATAAGAAGAAAGTAATTACAGCTGAACCCGGGTATAAAGTATGGAACGGGCAGGCGGCTTCTTTTGGATTGGAGTTTGAAAGAATTCCATTGACCAATGAAAGAAAAATTGATTTGCCTGCAATGTTAGCTGCAATAGATGATACGACTGCAATGGTATATATCTGCAATCCAAATAACCCAACCGGAACATTTGTGGAGGTAACTCAACTCAAAAATTTTGCTGTTGAAGCGGCAAAAAAAACGATGGTGTTTATTGATGAAGCTTATACTGAATACGCTGGTTTGGAATCGTTGGCTACGCTCGCTATTGTTAATCCCAATATTGTGGTGGCTAAAACATTTTCTAAAATTTATGGACTGGCAGGGGCAAGAGTAGGTTATGCTATTGCACATCCCCATAGTATTCAACGACTATCAAACTACCAGCCATGGCCAAATGCAGCAATAAGCATAGTTTCTGCTGCAGCAGCTTTTGCTTCGTTGGATGATACAAAATATGTACAAAATATACTTACTAAAACTGCCCAAGCAAGAGAAATGTGTACAAAAACATTTCAACAACTGGTACTTGATTTTATACCAAGCCAAACCAATTTTATTTTATTCAACATTGATTCCATAAAAAAAGATTTGATAAAGGAAATGGAAGCGAAAAATATTTTTGTGCAAAGCAGGCAACACTTTAATGGCAAATGGTGCAGGGTAACGATGGGTACCATTGAAGAGATGAAAATATTTTGCGCCGCACTAAAAGAAATGGCCTGAAAATAACTGCCAATCATTCATAAAAATTATTTTTTATTATCTCCTTTTACTGCAAAAAAACATTTTTTTAATTATTGCTACTTGAAAAAAATAACTATAGCTCCCAAAAAAGTAAGAACGATTACCACCTTGCGGTAACTATCATCTTTTATATGGGCAACAATTTTTAAGCCTGCAAAAAAACCCGCTATCAGTGCAGGTACCAGCCAAAGATCGGTTTGTAAAGTAGCGCCTGTAATGTTCTTCCAATAAATAACCTGAAAGGGCAATTTAAAAAGATTAATCACAAGAAACAGCCATGCAGCGGTACCAATAAAATCATTCTTGGTCATGCGCATGGCTAAAAAATAAATGTTTGCGAATGCACCGGCAAGATTGCCCAACATTGTGGTAAAGCCCGCTGCCAAACCGGTACTGATTACAAACAATTTATTATCTGGAATCGCAGTTGCTTTTCTATATTCCATCATAATCATTATTACCACGGTAACTATAATTATGATGGCCATCAATTTTCTGAATAAGGCTTCATTTAAATCCTTGCCCACATACACGCCCAGTAAAATACCAACCATCATCCAGGGAATTAGTTTCCAAAAACGAGGCCATTGTACATGGCGTTTATAATAAAAAACAGCCATTATATCAGCAAAACAAAGTAGTGGCAGCACTAATCCGGTAGAAGCTTTACTGCCAAAAACAATGGCCATGATGGTTACATTCATCATTTCTATCCCCTTTAGTCCGGCCTTGGAAAGCCCAATAATAAAGGCGGCTAATAAAATTAAAATCCATTGAAATATATCCATAATTAATTAAAGATATAGCAAGCTATTTATTTTTAGAATTTCAAAAAAATTCTCCTCTCTCACCACCAATTAACCCATAGTAAAGAAATTTTTCTATTAACACTCCATTTAAAAAGTTCAGGCTATCTGTTATTTTATAAATCCGTGCTATCAGCAACAACAAATTTCATTAGTAAACATTGCAACAAAAAAAATATAGTTTAGTAATATACGCAAAACATAGTCCTTCATACCTTCAGATTAGTAAACAATTTGCCTCTTTCATAAACAGTTAGGCTTAAATAATTATTTCTTATCACATACACGCCGCTTACATGATTTACCAATTATGATACAGCTATTTCCCACAATACTTTTGAATTGTAATTATTTAATCGATTAAAATAATCTCTGCTCCTACCCAAGTTAATAACTAAGTAACTGACCTAAAACCGGGCTTTGCTTTTTTGCAAACTCCCGCATTTTTCACCTGCAATAATAAGGATCCTTAAAACATACAGCAATGGGCATTCACTTGCCCGGAGGATCATTTTGTTGCGCAAAAAATAAAAAAATGAAAAGGCATATATCATTCACAACTATTAACGCTGATTTAAACAGCAAGAGCGTTTCAATTATTTTTTTTCTTCTTAACTGCTATTTATTTTCTTTATCGCAGGATATAAACATTTACAATAATCAGTTTAAAATAGCACATGCAAAAATAAATTTTACTGTGCCTGTAGCTGAAAGTAAAAAAAGATTTTGGCGTGCGGCCAGCGAATGGGCGTTGGCTCAGGCAATACCATGGTCTAGCAATCGGTACATTCGAAAAGCTGAGTTTGCAAAAATTTCAATCCAAAGTATTCGGCACAATCTTAAAACAAACAATTGGGAATGGGATGATAATAAATTTCTTAACAACCAGATTTCACATCCTTACCAGGGCAGCCTTTATTTCAATTCATTTAGAAGCAATGGTTTTAACTTTTGGGAATCGGTACCCGCTGCATTTACAGGCAGTCTTTTTTGGGAAACTGTTTGCGAAACGCACGTGCCTGCTCCTAATGATATTATTAATACAACGCTGGGAGGTATAGCCTTTGGCGAAATTAGCAACAGGTTATCAAAATTAATTCTTACAAGAAAAGGGGATAAAAAAAGGGCCATTACTAGAGGAACAGCTGCATATATTTTAAACCCGATGGAAGGAATAAACAGATTAACAAGTTACAAGCATGCTAAAATAGGGGTAGAAAATGATAGCATTATGCAGGCAAGCCTTGTAGCAGACGCAGGACAAAGAACAGTTATTAAAAATGGGAAAAATAGTTTTAATAAAACAGAAATATTTGGCCGTATCACGTTGCAATTTGGTGATCCGTTTAGTGACTGCAAAAAGCCTTTCAATAATTTCTCGGTGATGGCGGAAGTTGGAAATTCTGATTCGGCTTTAGCAAATACATTACAGATAGAAGGTATCCTGTATGGCAAAAAAATTAAGCAAACCTGTAACTCTCAACATATTTTTAATATTTCGATGAACTACGATTATTTCCAAAATTCTGCTTTCGTTTTCGGAGCTCAAAGCTTTAGAGCGAATCTGCTTTCGCAGTTTAACCTATCTAAAAATATAAAATTACAACTAAAAGTAGGTGCTGGAGTTATAGTATTGGCTGCACTTCCTGACAAATATTTATTTTATGGAGAAGGCCGTAAATATGACTATGCATCCGGTTTAAATATACATGCTGGAACAGGTATTAATATTGCCAACAAAGTGTTTTACAATTTTAATTTTTTTTGTGGTGAAACAAAAAGAATAGATAATATTTCGAAAGCATATGCAAATTTATTCTATAATTACACTTCAATATTGCGCATAGTAATTCATAAAAATATTACAGTTAATGCTTCTTCAAGCAACTACTTTTTCGATGGATTTTATAAAGATTACCCCAATGTATACAACCATCATTTTTTTAGGTATGTGGGTTTAGGCTATAAAATTTCTTTATAAAAATGTAACAACCTGGATAAAAAATTTTGGACTGGAATATTATTAATTAAGGGTTAATGAAAAAGGCTTGCACCGCATGTTCCCTTTAAATAATAGCTTTCTTTTTTTCATAAATCTTACTGCGGAGATAATTAAAAAACATACTCCTTTCTTTTTCCCCTGCTATGCTTACCTGTGTTGATTTTGTGATAATATTTTGCAGGTTCTTAACTGTGTAATCACAAAATAACTTATCCTGCGTAGCAAGCATATTGAGTCCGTTGTGATTTAGAAATGTTATGTTTCTTTCGTCGCTTTGCACAAATACTGTATTGTTTCCGAGAATGCATTCGTTGATATAGACATTATAAGAAGCACCGTTTGTATTAGGAGAGTGATTTACTAAAAACTTCTTTCCTGCTTCTGCTTGCGATTCAATATGATTAAGCAAATCTTCCAATTGCGAATATACTTTCAGCACCATTGTATCATCAGCAAAAATATTGGATTGCCTGTAGTATTCGATTTGCCTGATGGTACAATTCACATTCTCCTCGTTCCATATTTCGGTAGAAGGGATTTGGATATAAAGATCTGTAATTCTTTTTGCAGCTGTTACTGTTTCCGCATCTGTTTCTCCCCCTGTAAACTGTAGCCTTGCCATTTCGGGATAACCCAAAAGAGACCGCTTCCAAAAAAAGAATTTAAACGCCATCAATTCAGGAAACTGCATGTAATGAAAAATCGGAATATCCTTATTGAAATAATAAACGTGTGGGTTCTTCAATATTTTAAATAACTGCAGATTATCCCCAATTACCTCTTGCAGATATTGTTTAAAACTGTAGGAAACAGTATCAACCTTGTTACCAGAAAAAATTACGGTATCGGATTGAATCTGTAGTAACTGATCAAGTGACACCTTGTACTTATTGCAAAGTATTTGCACTTCATCAAGACCTATTGGCTTTTCACCTCTGATTCGCCTGTAAGCACTGTCATTACTAATGTTTAACAATTCTGCTACCTCATCTACAAAAGAAAGATGCAGTGGAAGTTTTGACTTGATATGGTTAAAAAACAACTGCTGGGTTTGGTTGACATCCATAAGCCGATTTTAAATATAAAAATATTCAGACATTGCCGGCTAATTACTCCGACAAATTAATTACAGGAAGTATATTATTCAATCGTTTCTTGAATAAATATAATAAATATTTATTCATCTGATGAAATAGATTTAATGAAAATTAAGAGGTATTATAAAATTAAACAAGTATGGATATAGTAACTGTTATAATCTGCAAGAAAAAAAACTACTTTTGTTGATACCAAAACATAGTGCATGATTAATGGGGTAATACAACTTAAAAAGTGGATAACAGTATTTTGTATGCTGGTTATTTTTATACCCATGTTGGTTTCAATTGTCTTACCTGTATGGCAGCAATTCATACGTTACCAAATGATGGAGGAATTGGAAGCAAAAAATCTTACAACCATCACCATTAAAAATGATGACTTGAGATGGACTAGAAGAGGCAAAGAAATAACAGTAAATGGCAACCTGTTTGATGTAAATGAAATTTCGAAACAAGGCGGTTTCTATATTGTTACAGGCCTCTATGATAAAGATGAAGATGTCCTTTTGGAAATGATTAAAAAGTCTCAACAGACAACAAATGATAAACCTTTGCAACTATTGGCATCACAAGTATTGCACAGTGTTTTATTTCTGGAAAACAAAATGGATTCGCAGCGGGTAATTTTAAAACTGCTATCTAATCATCATTACATATTAAACACAGACAAGTTTATTTCGTTTTCTCTCGCATTAGCTGCTCCTCCCCCTAAATGTAGCTAAGTAGCTAACCCATTTGCAAAAGGTAATTACTATTGCAACACTAATTTATTAATCGTATTACAAGTAATTTTTTAACTACTATGAAGAAATTATTTTTCATTGCTGCTAGCAGCATTGTGTGTGTAACTCATTTGATGGCACAGCAAGACACAACAACCAAAATATCATCCTTACCCGAAGTAATAGTAACAGGTGTTCAATCTGCAACAGACAAGCAAAAATTTCCCATGACTGTAGGCATTCTAAACCAAAAAGATTTCTTACAAAATTCATCTTCCAATATCATTGATGCTGTTTCCAACATTCCAGGTGTGTCACAAATAACCATTGGGCCGGCTATATCCAAGCCGGTAGTTCGTGGGTTAGGCTATAACCGTGTTGTAGTGATGAATGATGGTATCAGGCAGGAAGGTCAACAATGGGGTGATGAGTTCGGAATAGAAATAGATGAATACACCGTTCAGCGTGCAGAAGTACTAAAAGGCCCTGCCAGTCTTCGCTATGGCTCCGATGCAATGGCCGGTGTAATAAACCTGTTGCCGCAATCATTTGCACCCGAAGGCAAAACAGAAGGTACACTTACAACCAACTACCAAACCAATAATGGCCTGTTAGCAGGAAATTTTAACCTTGGTGGAAATGATAAGGGCTTTGTCTGGAATGTAAATTATACCTACAAGGCAGCGCATGCCTATAAAAATAAATATGATGGTTACGTGTGGAATTCTAATTATGGAGAAAATGACCTTAAAGGCATAATAGGTATACAAAAAAAGTGGGGATTTTCAACTCTTACACTAAGTTTATTTAATTTAAAATTAGGGATAATTGAAGGCGCCAGAGAGGAGGAATCAGGAGTTTTTACGAAGAGTATAATTAACTATGATGGCACATCAGACAGCACTTCTGTGGTTAGTAAAGATGAATTACTCCGTTACAATGATTACAATGTAATACATCAACATGTTCGCCACTACAAAGCTGTATGGGACAATAGCCTTGCACTTGGCAATGACAGACTGGGGTTAAAGATTGGCTATCAGCAAAACCACCGGCAGGAAGCCAATGATATCACATTGGGCGATGTTTATAATTTTGATTTCCTACAACAAACAATCAATTACGATTTAAGTTATTCTTTGGCTGAAAAGAATAGCTGGAAAGTTTCTTTTGGTGCCAATGGCATGGGGCAGACTTTCAAAAACCAGGGAACAGCCTTTTTATTTCCCGAGTATAAATCATTCGATATCGGCGTTTATTCTCTGGCGCAAAAAACAAGTAAGAAACTCACGTTAAATGGTGGGATTCGTTTTGATAACAGGCATTTTAAAGGAGATGATTTATTTATTGGACCAAGCGGAGAAAGACTCAGTGGCCCGGCCCCCGATGCCACACAACAGTTTGTTTCTTATACCTCCAATTTCTCAGGATTTTCAGGAAGCATTGGTGCCACATATGATTTTTCAAAGCTGGTTTATGGCAAACTGAATTTAGCAAGAGGATATAGGGCGCCGAATGTTGCAGAAAGCGGATCAAACGGAATCCACGACGGTACTCCTTTTTATGAAATTGGTGACCCAAATTTAAAACCTGAAAGCAGTTTACAATTTGACGCTACAATTGGTATTCATTCACTAGATGTAACTACAGAAGCCACTTTTTTCAGTAACCATATTAACAACTATATTTTTCCTCTAAAGTTAGCCAGCGCATTGGGTGGTGATTCATTAAGGGAAGATGCTCCCACCTTTAAATTTATTGCCGGGGATGCAGTACTTACAGGTGGTGAAATACTATTTAATTATCATCCCAAAAAGGCTGGTTGGTTCCATTGGGAGAATTCATTTTCTTTCATTAGAGCCATACAAAAAAATCAGGGCGACTCTACAAAATACCTGCCTCATACTCCACCAAACAAGTTACAGTCAAAACTGGTATTCACTATCAACAGTAGCAATGTATGTATCAGGAATGCATATGTAAGTATTGGTATGGATCATTTCTTTGAACAAAATAAAGTATTTTACAAATTTGACAATGAAACAATAACACCCGGATACACCTTACTTAATATTGGTTTGGGAGCTGAATTATATGTAAAGAAAAAACAGGTAGCAGGCATTTACCTGTTGGCAAGTAATTTAACTGACGTTGCTTATCAAAGCAATATGAGCAGACTAAAATATTCAGATATTAACAATGCTACCGGCAGATCCGGCGTGTTTAATATAGGAAGGAATATTAGTTTAAAACTAAGCTTTCCCCTTAGCTTCGGTAAATAATTATTACCACTTTTAACCGATGGCGATTATTAAAATTGTCATCGGTTAAAATTAAAATATACTTTGATGCGTTGGGGGGAGAAGGAATTAATCAGTTTGGATTAAAAATAAATTACAGTGTTGCTGTTTCTGTTTTAATATTTATCCTGATTTTCCAACAGCATCAACTCTTTTAATGACATAATCCGGTCTAACGATCCAACTGTTTTTATTTGATTGTCGAAAAACGATCCACCAGAAGAAGAAGATAGCTGAGCTGATCATTGAAACATAAATTGCCCATTGGGGTATGGTATTTTTTAAATTAAAAAGCGTTCCATCATTATCATACATTCCGAAACCTAATAAAGAAGGTATCCTATACCAATAATAACAAGCAACTGCAGTGGCAGCAAAAATACTGATAATGGTTACCTTCTTTTTTTTTGTAAATATTTTTTTAAAAATCGAAAACAAAACAAGCGTTACCAATGCGCCAAAGAATGGTAAAGTATAGATTTCAGTAAGTTGTCCAATACTACTTAATCCTTTATGATCAGGCACATGAAACCAACCCCACACAAAACCGGGAAAACCACCGACCATTAAATACCCGGAAATTTTATTATAAACTGTTTTTGTGGATGTTAAAGGATTCATACCCGGAGTTGAATCAGGGCAGGGAATTACACAATTCCGGCATTCGCTGCAATGCGCATTAGGAACTGCAAGCATTGTCTTTGAGCCATATAATTTTTCTACCGGGTGAACAGGACAAAGCCCGGAGCACCATCCACTCTTCCATTCGAAAAAAAATCCGCACATCAGGGAAACAAATACCATTGACATTATCAAAACGGCTGAAGCCAATCCATTGGTATTAAAAAAAGCATGCCGCAGTGGCACTATTAAATACAAAAAAGCAACTGCAATAAGATTTAACTTTGCTATTTGAGTTGTAGACAGTCTCTTTCTTTTAGAAATGTTTATGTGCCTTGGCAATAATGCATTTGTTGCAAGTGGACAAACATTTCGCCAAACTCCCGCAAACACCACTAAAAGAACAGGTGCTGCCGGTATCAAAATATTCCAAAATAAAACAATGCCAAGAGAAGGAAAAAATACCAGGCAAAACAAAATAGCAGCTCCAGCTAACCACACC
The DNA here is from genome assembly GCA_043782265.1 of Ferruginibacter sp. GTDB lineage: Bacteria > Bacteroidota > Bacteroidia > Chitinophagales > Chitinophagaceae > Ferruginibacter. The sequence goes on from JAYWAU010000131.1 coordinate 11,807, forward strand.
GCACTTTGAACAATTCGCCAAATAGTTATTGACTGTTTTGATAATTGTGCCCCAGATTTAAATGAAGGAAAATCCCTTGCCATATGTTAATTTAAAATTCTATTATTAAAAATACACTTGCCCGTTTAAATCTATTTTTATTACCAATCCTCCACGAAGATTAATTGTTCTACAGTTTCTGTTTGTCTGCCTTTAGCATTGACTTTCTTCCCGCCTCATCTCATCAACAAAATACTTCCTGAATAATTTAATTTTTTAACTCTCTTTAAAGGTATAAAAACTGTATAATTGATATACATAATTGTTTTTCTAAAGTGAATTAATGCATCTGTTTATTTCCCTTTCTACAATCGGGGGCATAGTAAAAAAAACAGCGAAAAGTATTGTTCATATCGTATTGATAGCCCGAAGCTTTTTGCTGATATACCAACATATATCCCAAATCGAAACTTATGTATTTACTGATGGTTTGTTTAACACCGAGAAATAACCTGTTTTGATCAAACGTATATATACTATTTCTTTTCCAAACTGAACAGCAATTTCATCAGATATAACTATCCAGGGGTAATGCGGATTATTAAAAACCGAAATAGTTGTACTCAACAAATAACGAATTCTATCAGTGAATTTGTAACTGTTGATAAATTTATCGTTTACAATTTTTTCCTGCCACCGTTCCTCATTTCTTAACCTGTTTAACAATGTTATTTTCCCAATTTTTGAAATCATTTGAATTTGCTGGTGCAACCTGTGCTCCTCAGCAAAATGATGCCAGTCTGGCTTTGCTGGCGCTACCCACATATGTCCATAACCTACAGTAAGCGTACTGTTTTCTTTTAACCAATAATTAGCCCCTGCTCTTAAGAAAAAGAAACCACGATCTGCAAAAAAATTATTCCTCCGCATATGTGCATCTGCAATGATACCAAACTTATTATTGAGCCTGATGGTACTGTTAATACTGAACCAGCTCTGGCTTTGTGCATTAACCTCTTTTGATTTAACCTGTGCACAGGCTTCCCATTGAAGCATACTAATTATAATTGGTATGCAGGTAATTATATTTATAACTGCTTTCACTTTTTTGTTTTAAATAAAAGCCAGTCAACTTTAGTTAAAGGTTTATGGTTTTTATGTAAGAGGTATAAATAGAATTATTGACTTAAGTAAAAAATAAAATCAATAATTGTGCTGCCAATATTCTTAAAATCATTGTTAAGGGATACACTGTTGCATAGGTAGAAGAAGGGATATCGTTACCAGCCATTTTTAGAGCAAAAGCCAGTGCCGGAGGATCTGTGCATGCACCAGCTAACAGTCCGCATATTTCAAAATAAGTTTTTCTAAAAAATTTGCTGGCCACAATGCCCATCACTAATAACGGCACCATTGTAATTGTAATACCCATCACAATCCATCGATACCCGCTGCCGTCATTAAAAGCTGCTGCTAAATTGTGGCCGCTGCTTAACCCAACACTGGCAAGAAATAATGCAATCCCCAATTCTCTAATAATTAAATTAGCACTGTTGGTGGTGTAATTATTAAGGTATAAATGATTTCCAAAACGACTTAAAAAAAGTGCTATTATCAAAGGGCCCCCAGTCATTCCTATTTTAACCGGTATAGGAATAGAAGGAATATAAAAAGGTATACTGCCTAAAATAACACCCAAAACAATTCCCATAAAAATGGGTCCTAAATCCGGCGCTTCTAATCTTTTAAGAGAATTACCCACCACCTCTGTAAATTGTTTTACGCTATCTTCTGTACCAACAACAGTAACTGTGTCGCCCAATTGAAAAAAGATATTACCATTAGCCACCATTTCAATACCCGCTCGTTTAATACGGGTAATGGTCAGGGTTTCATGTTGTATTTCGGGAATATCCCCCAACCGTTTATGCGTAATTTCTTTTCTCGTCACAACAATCTGACGTGACAATAAATTACTTGATGGTTCTGTTCTAAGGTTCATTTCACTTTCGGTACCTACCAACAATTTAACTTTTTCCATTACCTTTTTAGATGCAACAAACTGCATAACATCTGCTTCTGATAAAACGGTATCTGGTGTTGGTGTAATGATGCTGCCATTGTGAAACATCCTTGATATAATGACAGGTTCGTTCAGCATTTTAAAGATCATTCTTACTGGTTGCCCGATAAGCTGTTTATTTTCAAGTTTTATATGAACAGACAAAGGCCTGTTAGACTGAATGAAATTTAATTTTCGATGCAGTTCTCTTTCATCATCAATATTAATGCGGAGAATTTTTTTCAACAATACGAGTGATAAAATAATTCCAATAACAGCAAAGGGATAAGCTACTGCATAAGCCAATGTGATGGTTGAATTATCAACACCTGTTACCTGCAAATCCTTTACTGCTGCCTGTGCCGCTGCAAGCCCCGGAGTATTGGTAACAGCGCCACTCATAACGCCGGCCATAATAGCAATATGATTTCCGGATGTATAGAAAAATACCAGCGTGATGATGACGCCTGTCAATACAACTGAAGCTGCCAATCCATTATTGCCCAGCGCACTTTTTTTAAGCGATGCAAAAAAGCCAGGACCTACCTGCAGGCCAACTGCATACACAAAAAGTATGAGGCCAAATTCCTTAACAAAATGTTCTGTTTCTTTATTGATGGTGATACCGAAATAGGAAAAAAGCAGACCGATAAAAAGTACCCATGTAATACCAAATGAAATACCAAAAATTTTCACTTTCCCCAAGGCGATGCCGGAAGCGATTACAAGAGCGTACATAATCACAGCCTGCGCTACCGATGGTTCTGTAAACAATTGTGTGAACCAGTTCATAAAATTTATTTTAAACCCATCCTGAAAATTGAAAAAACTTAGGATGAATATTAGTTTGGTATGCAACTAAAAAACCAAAAAGGTTTGTTACACTGATCTATGTTATCATAAAACACAGGGCAGGCAATCTTTTAAAGTAAAAACAACATTTTATTTGGAATGCAATTATTGAAAAGAACGGGTAACTATTACCCGCTCTTTTATAAATGGTTTATACATGTTCTGGTTCTAATGCCCAATGTTCCGGAGAACGCCATAAAGAACTTAACAATAACTCCCGCATAAAAAAGAATTCTTTGGGAAGTTTATCGTATAATTTTGAAAATAATTCTTCGTGAGAAAGTAATTCCTGTTTCCATGGTTCTCTATCGATGGTAGTAATTTTTGCAAAATCTTCTCTACTGAAATTTTCTATACCTGTCCAGTCCATATCTTCATATCGCGGCATCCAGCCAATAGGAGACTCAACAGCACTTGCACCACCACGAACTCTTTGAACGATCCATTTTAATACACGCATATTTTCGCCAAATCCCGGCCATAAAAAATTTCCATTTTCATCTTTTCTAAACCAGTTTACACTAAAAATGCGTGGAGGATTTGGCAGGTCTCGTCCAAACTGTAGCCAATGGTTTACATAATCCCCCATGTTGTATCCCATAAATGGTAACATAGCAAATGGGTCACGCCTTACTTTACCCACTTCCCCAAAAGCGGCGGCTGTTGTTTCGCTACCCATTGTTGCAGCAGCGTATACACCAAAGCTCCAGTTAAATGCCTGGCACACCAGTGGTGCCGCAATGCTTCTTCTTCCACCAAAAATAAAGGCAGCTACATGTACGCCATTGGGATTATCCCATTCACTGTCAATGGCAGGGTTTTGATAAGCGGGTGCAGTAAATCTACTGTTGGCATGTGCAGCAGGTGTACCGCTTTTTGGATCGTAAGGTTTTCCATGCCAGTCAATCAATCCTTCCGGAATTTCTTCTGTCATCCCTTCCCACCATACATCGCCATCAGGTGTAAGGGCTACATTGGTAAAGATGGTATTAGATTTAATGCTTTCCATCGCATTAGGATTGGTATGGTAATTTGTTCCGGGAGCAACACCAAAATAACCAGCTTCAGGATTGATGGCATACAGATTACCATCTTCTCCTTTGTGTATCCACGCTATATCATCACCAACTGTTGTTACTTTCCAGTCATCTACTCCTTTTGCAGGAATCATCATAGAAAAATTGGTTTTACCACAGGCACTTGGGAAAGCCGCAGCGATATAGGTTTTTTCTTTTTGTGGAGATTCAACACCTAAAATCAACATGTGTTCTGCCAGCCACCCTTCTTCTCTTCCCATCACAGAAGCAATACGAAGTGCAAAACATTTTTTACCCATCAAAGCATTTCCGCCGTAACCACTTCCGTAAGAAATGATTAGTCTTTCTTCTGGAAAATGAGCAATGTATTTTGTGGTGGGATTGTTTGGCCACTTACTATCTTGCTGTGTAGGATTTAATGGAGCTCCTACAGTATGAATACATTTTACGTAATCATTCCTTTTTAAATAAGGGTAAATATTTTCACCCATTCTTGTCATGATGTACATATTAACAACAACATATTCAGAGTCGGTTAACTGAACTCCATATCTTGCAAATGAAGAGCCTACCGGCCCCATACAAAATGGAATAACATATAAAGTTCTTCCAGACATAGCGCCATCCATCAAATCATTTAAAATTTGTTTCATGGCCTTTG
>JAYWAU010000132.1:0-5940 GCA_043782265.1 Ferruginibacter sp.
CTTATCCTTTAAAGTTAACTGTTCAACATACAAGGCTATGGGAGAGTAGTAAAAAGGGAAGGTTATTTTTTACAGTAGGAGGCAACCTGCTTTTTAACAATACCAAACTGAGTTATGCCCTTGATAAAACCGATATAACAACCTATAAAAATCTAGGCGGTACTGATACTATTCACCTGGCTCAATTAAATAATAACAAAGTTTATATTGGAAATTATTCAACTTTTATTACACCTGCTTTAACAGGCAGATTGGTTTACTATCCTCCAGCATCGCATATCGGTGTCAGTTTTTTGATTGAACAAAATTTTGGCAAATACAATTTATTAAATGGAAGACTTGGTATTCCAATTGTATTGATCAATCGTAAAAAAATACCTGCTGCCAATGTTGAATTTTACATTCATTTCTTTGATATAAATCATTCAGTAAGTCAGGATAAAAAATACGGTAACAAAACTTCTGTTGGTCTTGGTATTGGAATCCCTTTTAGCAGGTTGATATACTAATTAAGTATTGATTGATGGCTATTGTATTTTAAATGAGTTGTTGGTGGTGAATGGTGAATAGTGCCACATTTCCTTACTATTTACTCCTCACCTTTAACTTAGCACGGGTACTTCGCCCTCATTTTTCCTAAAATAATTGCCTAATAAATTTTACTTCCCGACCTTTATAATTCTAAATTGATCTTTTTGCAACAGAATACCAAAGCTCACCTTGCACTGCTGGGAACCAATGTTTTTTTCGCTATTAACCTTACCGCCATCAAGTATATTATTTACGGAGGTTTTGCCAAACCATTTGCTATCAATATTGTAAGGGTGGCAGTATCTGCTGCGCTGCTATGGGTATTGTATCTTTTTAAACCGGTAAAATCTGTTGTCAATAAAAAAGATCTTGGCAGACTTGCATTGTGTGCCTTAACCGGCATTGCCATCAACCAGTTATTATTTGTAAAAGGGTTATCGCTTACTTACTCTATTCATGCAGTTTTGCTGATGCTTACCACGCCTATTTTAATTACAATTTTTGCGGCCTGGGTTTTAAGGGAAAGATTGAATAATTTAAAAATTGCAGGTCTTTTATTGGGCATAACAGGGGCAGTAATATTAGTAACGTCCAAAGAAAATTCTGAAATAGCCACCAATGTTTTATGGGGAGATATGCTTGTTATTTTTAATGCCATTGCTTATACTTTTTATTTTATCCTGGTTAAGCCACTGATGAAAACCTATAATCCTGTTGCCATCATCCGCATCATTTTCACCATTGGATTTTTTATGATGCTGCCTTTTTGCTGGCAGGAATTTAAAGAAGTTTCCTGGCAGGATTTTACGCCACTGGCATGGCTCAGTCTTGGTTTGGTAGTATTTACAGGCACCTTTCTTGCTTATTTATTTAATGTGTATGGCATTAAAGTATTGGGCGCTTCTATGGCGGGTTCTTACATTTATTTACAACCATTCTTTGCTGCTGTTATCGCTTACATTTTTCTGGGAGAAGCAATTACCGTAAATAAATTATTGGCAGCAGCCTGTATATTTCTGGGTGTTTACTGTTGTAACAAAAAAGGTAGCAACAGTTAAGCGTTCAATAGTTATGCTTGCTACAAAAAGCTCGTTTTAAGTATTTCATTTCAACATTATTTAAAGGTTATATTATTAAGGAAAAGTAAATAGCAGAATAAAATGCAAGCCGCAACATTTAGCTGCTTTGCTTGTAGTAATTTTACAACTAAATTAAAAATAAGTATGTCAGTACAAACTAAAATAGCACTGGTAACAGGAGGAAGCCGCGGCCTTGGAAAAGATATGGCCACCAGTATTGCAAAAAAGGGAATAGATGTAATTCTTACTTACAGAACCTTTGAAGCAGAAGCACAACAAACCGTAAAAGAAATCGAAGCTATTGGGCAAAAAGCCGTCGCACTAAAACTGGATATGAGCGATTTTAATTCGCTTGATAATTTTGTAACCCAGGTAAAGGAAATTTTACAAGCAAACTGGAATACAAATAATTTTGACTTTTTGGTGAACAACGCAGGCATGGGAGCAACAGTACCTTTTGAAAAAGTTACAGAAGAATTGTTTACAGATTTTTTGAATGTTCATTTTAAGGGCATCTTTTTTCTAACACAAAAATTTGTTCCTTATCTAAATTCGGGTGGCCGCATCATTAATATTTCGAGCGGTACCACAAGGTTTGCAAACCCTGGTTATGCTGTGTATGCCTCTATGAAAGGAGCCATCGAAACGTTTACAAAATACCTGGCAAAAGAACTGGGTAACAAAGGTATTGGCGCAAACGTAGTGGCACCGGGCCCGATAGAAACAGATTTTAATAATGCAGCGATTCGCAGCAATCCTCAAATGAAAGGATTTCTTAGTACTTTATCACCTTTGGGTAGGGTGGGGTCAGCGGATGATATTGGCAGTGTGGTTGCTTTTCTTTGCACCGACGATGCCAAATGGATAAATGGTCAACGCATTGAAGTGAGCGGCGGAATCAATGTCTGATTTGTTTAACTGATGGATTGTGTATTAAAAAGAGTAGTGTTAAAAGAAAAACCCGTTTAAATAAAATATGAAAAGAATTTCAGTAGATATGGATGGTGTAATTGCCAACGTATACAGCCAGTTTATTACGATGCATGCAGCGGAATTTGGAAAGGTTTTATCAGCCGAGGATGTAGCAGGAAAAACTGAAGAAGCAGCTTTTGAAAATGCCAGAAAGTATGTAACCAGTCCAGGCTTTTTCAGTACAGCACCGGTAATGGAAGGTGCAGCGGAAGTGATGCTTAAATTAAATGAACAATACAAGCTTTTTATAGTGTCTGCTGCAATGGAATTTCCCACCAGTTTAATTGAAAAGCAGGCATGGCTCAACCAGCACTTTCCTTATATCGGCTGGCAGCAAATGGTTTTTTGTGGATCGAAGGAAATTATAAAAGCCGACATTATGATTGATGATCATTTTAAAAACCTCAACTACTTCACCGGCGAAACCATTTTGTTTACACAACCTCATAACAAGCTGGCTGATTCCCTTCACCATAAAAGAGTTGACACCTGGCGGGAAATTGAAAAGTTATTGCTCTCCTGATAACTTGTACCGCAAAGGGAAACTTAATTTTGATGTTGAACACAAGTGGGAATATATCTTAACTTGTAGCTGTTTAAAAATGCTGCTAATGAAAAATTATATTGCTTTTGTTATTCTTATAGTAAATATATTTTCGGCTAGATGCCAGGTCGTATTAAATACATCTTACGTAAATCAGTCCGGCGAAAAGGTTTTACGGTTAGAAGCTGTTTTGCCTGTTGATATAACAACGGCCTGGAAACTTTTTACAACAGGCGAGAAGTTAAAAAAATGGATTGCTCCGCTAGCACATATTGAATTAAAAACAGGAGGATACATCATTACCAACTACGACACCACAAAGAGTTTAACAGATAGCAGTTGTATTAAATTACCCATCCTAAGTTTTATTGATAAAGAATTATTAGTCCTTAAGGTGAACCTAAATGGCAACTTTGCGCAAAGTGTTAGAAATGAAGATGGACAATTAAAGGAAATTATTCAATTTAAAGAAATAGGAAAAAATCAAACAAAAATTATTTCTTCAATGACAGGATGGGGCACAGGCAATGATTGGGACAAGACCTATGATTTTTTTGCAAAAGGCAACCAGCGGACGTACAAAGAATTGCTGAAGCAGTGTCATTAGAATAAACAGCCAACTAACAGTTTTAATTTAAAAAAAAATTATGTCAACCACACGCAGAACTTTTGCCAAAAATGCTTTGACAGCGTCCGCTGCTTTTAGTTTACCATCCTTCGTAAAAGCAGCCAAAAAACCAGCGCCTAAAAAACTAAAGATTGTGTGCGTTGGCGGACATCCGGATGATCCTGAAAGTGGCTGTGGCGGCACATTAGCCAAACTTGCTGCAGCGGGGCATTACGTTACCATCATTTATTTAACCAGTGGCGAAGCAGGTATTGATGGGAAATCACATGCAGAAGCTGCAGCCATTCGTACCAAGGAAGCAATAGCCGCTTGTAAAATTTTAAATGCCAAACCCGTCTTTGCAGGGCAAATTGATGGCGCAGGAATCGTAGACAATGAATGGATAGGAAAGCTGCTTGCACTTATTGAAGCAGAAAAACCAGACGTTGCTTTTACTCATTGGCCGGTTGATTCACACAAGGACCACCAATGCGCCAGCCTGCTCGCCATACAATGCTGGGTTCGCAGCGGAAAGGTATTTGAAATGTATTTTTTTGAAGTATGCACTGGTGCGCAAACAATGGGTTTTAAACCTACAGATTACGTGGATATCACAGACACCAAAGAGCAAAAAAGAAAAGCAGTGTTTTGTCATACCAGCCAAAACCCTCCTGGTATATACGCAGCTTCAGACTGCAACCATGGTATGATGGAAACATTCCGGGGAATAGAAATAAATGTGCCAGCAGCAGAAGCTTTTGTAAGAATGGGTACAGGACTAAATTTCTAGCCAGTAGGTAAAATTGTTATATTATAGCCGATGAAATATCTTTTATTACTAACTTTTATCGCAATCAATATCAGCGGCTGTTCAAATAACCCTGCCATATCCGAAGTTGATGATGTATTAGCGGCTCCTGCCACACCGTTTATTAATTATGCCGTCACCAAATATTATCCGCACGATACCAGTTTATTTACAGAAGGTTTTTTGTTTCATAATGGTAAACTATTTGAAAGCACAGGCTCACCAAATGATTTACCTCAAACAAAATCAATGATTGGCACAACGGAGTTGGCTACAGGTAAATTTGATAAAAAAATAGAACTCGATAAATCCAAATATTTTGGAGAGGGCATTGTTTTCTTACACAATAAATTATACCAGCTAACTTATAAAAACCAGGTTGGTTTTATTTATGATGCCAACACATTTAAGCAAACAGGCCAGTTTAAATATGGTAATGCGGAAGGGTGGAGTTTAACAACAGACGGCACACATTTAATTATGAGTGATGGCTCGGATAAATTAACTTATTTAGATGCGGCTTCGCTTAAGCCTGCAAGTGTTTTAAAAGTAACAGAAAATGGGTTGCCCCGAGACAGTTTAAATGAGTTGGAATTTATAAAAGGTTTTATTTATGCCAATATTTGGCAGAATAATTCCATTGTTAAAATAGACCCTACCAGTGGTAAAGTAGTTGGTAAAATTGAACTTAGTTCATTAACTTTTGAAGCAAGAAATAAGAATCCCCGTGCTGATGTATTAAATGGAATTGCTTACGATGCTGCAACCGATAAAATTTATGTTACAGGGAAAATGTGGCCGAATATTTATGAGCTCAATTTTACTCATTAATTTATTTGATAAAGCTAAGGTGTTAATAATAAAAGCTAATGAGAAATTACAAAGAAAGAGGGTACAGTCCAGTTACGTATAAATGATTCAACTAAAAGCAGCATAACAAAATCTAACCATTTAAATCTACTAAAAAAATGATTAAAACGAGTACAGCACAAAATATTGCACGATATGTACTGGGTATATTCCTGGTAATGGCGGGCATTGGCCATTTATCATTTCAACGAACAGCGTTTGCAGCACAGGTGCCGCCCTGGTTACCGCTAAGCCCGGATTTAGTGGTGCTGCTTTCCGGTTTTGTGGAAATTGCGCTGGGGTTATCATTGCTGCTCTTTTACAAACAACGCACAAAAGTGGGCTGGATTGTTGCATTTTTTTTTGTACTGGTTTTTCCCGGCAATATTGCGCAATTGGTTGAACACAGAGATGCATTTGGACTTGATTCAGATTTGAAAAGATGGCTGCGGCTTCCATTTCAACCCGTTCTTATTGCAGTAGCATTGTGGTCAACAGGTGCATGGCAGGCATGGAGAAAAAGGGCACAATGATAGACACATAAAACTAA
>JAYWAU010000133.1:0-5939 GCA_043782265.1 Ferruginibacter sp.
GGCTTGGGTGCTCCGGGGCAACCATACTTTTCTGTCTTTTTAAATATAGAACATCCGGCTGAGCCGAATAAATAAGTAACGAGTAAAAAGGCGGTTAAAGCTTTTTTCATGAATCTAATTAATTATAAATCATTAGTTCCAGTTTCCGGAACTTTGAACCATCCGCTGTACATCAAATAATTTTCTGCAATTCTGTTAATCTCTCCGCTAATCAGTTCTTGACTAATATTTTTAACTTTTTTAGCAGGAACACCAGCATAAATGCAACCCGGTTCAATAATGGTATTTTCAAGTACAACAGCGCCGGCTGCAATAATGCAATTACTACCAACCTGCACGTTGTCCATCACAATGGCACCCATACCTACCAGCACATTATCCGCTATAACGCATCCATGTACAATTGCATTGTGTCCGATGCTAACATTATTTCCAATAATGGCTTTGGTTTTCTGATAAGTACAGTGAATAACTGCCCCATCCTGCACATTTACTTTGTTGCCCATGCGGATGCTGTTAACATCACCACGTATAACTGTATTAAACCAAACACTGCAATCGTTGCCCATTATTACATCACCAACAATTGTAGCATTGGGAGCTATAAAGCAATTGTCGCCTATACTTGGCAACACACCTTTAACCGGAAGAATTACTGGCATATTATTTATTTTTTGTTACTAACACATGTATTTCAATTTAACATCGTTGTGTTGTTTGCCGACGTTGTCAGCATCAAAATGTTACAATTGAATCGAGACTTGTACTTTTTCAACTTCAGACAACAATACCTTTTGTCACAATAAAGCTTTTAAAATCTTGTTACTGAATTACAACTTTTTGTTACTTTCAATATTTATGCGAATATCAAACTTTCTTAACGAAATTTGTAAGCTATGACGCAACGCCAGTTATTTCTTACTCATGTAGGTCAAACCTCTGAAGCACCCTTAGCCCTTGAAATTATAAAAGCCAGGGGCAGCAGCATGTGGGATATTAATGGGAAAAAATACATTGATCTTATTGCCGGCATCAGCGTTTGTAATATTGGACATTGTCATCCAGCGGTTATTGAAGCTATTAAGAAGCAAATTGATGACTATATGCATATTATGGTTTACGGAGAACTTATAGAGAGCCCACAGGTAGCGTATGCAAAAATGCTGACTGATTATTTACCCACTACATTAAACTCGGTTTTTTATACCGCCAGTGGAAGTGAAGCAACAGAAGGGGCAATGAAACTGGCTAAACGATTTACCGGCAGAACGCAAATTATTTCTTTTCAAAATTCTTATCACGGAAGTACACAGGGAGCATTAAGTGTTATGGGCGATGAGTATTGGCGCAATGCCTTCAGGCCCCTATTGCCTGGTACAATGCAACTCAATTACAATTCATTTACCGACCTGGAAAATGTTACAGAAAAAACAGCCTGCGTAATAGCTGAGACAGTACAGGCAGAAGCAGGTGTGCTGGTGCCACAAAACAATTGGCTTTCTGACCTGCGGGCCCGTTGCACAAAAACAGGTACACTATTGGTTTTAGATGAAATACAATGTGCTTTTGGTCGCAATGGAACGCTGTTTGCATTTGAACAATTTGATGTGGTGCCAGACATATTATTGCTTGGTAAAGCGTTGGGCGGTGGCATGCCATTGGGTGCTTTTATAGCCAATAAAAAAATGATGGATTCTTTAACCCATCATCCTGTGTTGGGGCATATAAATACATTTGGAGGCCACCCCGTAAGTTGTGCCGCCGGCCTTGCTGCGTTAAAAGTATTGTTACAAGAAAGTTTAATGGATACCGTAAATGAAAAAGAGCTTCTGTTTCTATCACATCTTCATCATCCTTCCATAAAAGCGGTACGAAGCTGCGGCCTGATGATAGCTGTAGAATTTGATGATTTTGAGTTTAATAAAAAAGTAATTGATGCCCTGATAGAACAGGGCATATTTACCGATTGGTTTTTATTTGCCCCTAATTGTTTAAGAATAGTGCCGCCGTTGGTGATTACAGCAGAAGAAATAATTATTGCCTGCGATAAACTCATCCGAGTTTTAAATAACTTAGGTTAAAAAATTCTTGCGAATATCAAATCTTTCTATTTACTTTGTATTTCAAAGTACTTTTTATGAGTCAACAACAACCGCTGGAAGATCTGCAACACATAAAAAAAATGATGGAGCGCAGTAGCCGCTTTATAAGTTTAAGTGGTCTAAGCGGTATTGCCGCAGGTACATGTGCTTTGGTTGGAGCGATAGTGGCTTATCCATATGTGCAGGGAAGAAAGGATTTATTTATTGATGCTGTAAAGGGTTTTGATTTGGCAAGGGCCAGTGATTACAGGATGATTTTGTATACCTGGCTATTTTGGATTGCCGCAGTCACTTTTATTTTTGCCGTGGGTACAGCATTCATCTTCACTTATATCAGAAGTAAAAAAGAACATATCCCTTTGTGGGGTACAACTGCTAAACGACTAATGATTAATGTTGCAATTCCTTTGTTGGTAGGTGGATTATTTTTGATAAAACTAATACTCGCTAATGTAACCGGATTAATTGCACCAACCTCTTTAATTTTCTACGGACTGGCATTGGTTAATGCCAGTAAATATACACTCGGCGAACTTCGGTATCTGGGTTATGGACAGTTGGTATTGGCTGTAATTAATTTATGGTTTACAGGATATGGCATTTATTTTTGGGCAATAGGGTTTGGCTTGCTACATATTATTTATGGATTTGTAATGTGGTATAGATACGAAAAAGTATGACTGTTTTAAGTAAAGAACAGCTAATTAATTAAAAATAGAGGAGATTACAAACTCATGTAAATGAATAATCCGATAGAAAATTTAAATAAAATTTTTGACAGCCGTATACGCCTGGGCATAATGAGTGCGCTGATGGTAAATGCGGAGGTTAATTTTAATGATCTTAAGGAACTAATGGATATTACAGATGGTAACCTGGCAAGCCACATTAAAACATTGGAAGAAAACAGCGTAATCAAAGTGCAGAAAGGGTTTATTGGCAAAAAAACCAATACAACTTATTCTTTAACTAAAGCTGGAGAAAAAGCATTTAGAGCCCACATTGAAGCATTAGAAAAAATGATCAGGCAGACGAAATAATTTTTTTTGTAGCTATACTTTGAAATACAAAGCACTTTTACAAATGAATTATTATTTAAAATCAACCATACATAGTTTTACCATTTGGGTGCTGGCTGCATTAATCAATGCAATATTAAGTGCCTGGTGTTTATCAGTAGCACCAAATGCATTTGATAATTGGGGAGAAGCATTTATGTTGGCCTTTTTTGTTACACTTATATTTTCCATACCCGGCGTATTTATTTTCTGGATTACCTATATGACCAATAGAATGACTGATAGTAGTTCATTATTCCGCGTATTACTTCGTACTGGTTTTATTATAGCAGTAGTTTCAGGATTGCTTTTTTTTATTTCTTTTAACGGCATGTTACATGGCTTTACATTCTTTTTAATGCTTTCAATAATAGTTGCTGCTATTTCTTCAATTATGCTTCACCACAATTTTATTATCGTCAGTCACAAAAATAAAGCCCGTAATAATGAATAAAGTAATTACAAAAATCCGCTCAGCGATATTGGTGTATTTAACCCACCACATGGCTTTACCCATTTTACAGGTCATTCGTAAGCCACTAAAATTCCCATATGATCTGGAGCAATTAAAACAGTTTCCTGAAGGTTCCTTAGGTAAGGATCTTATAAATATGCTCGAAAGAAAAAAACTTCAATTGCTTCCTTATTATGCAAAGCATGATATTAAACACCTCTTATTAGAATACGACACTACAGATGAAGGCGAAGTTTGCTTACAATGCTATATGTTAGGAAACAGGCACCTGTCTTTTCCGGTTGTGGCCACTGTTTTGTATGGTTTTGTAACCATGCCTGAATATTGTGGCAAATTTAAACAGGCGTACAAGCGGGGTTATAAAAGTAAACCCATGCAAGGCTGGCAATGGTTTACACTTCTTCATCAACCTACTCAATTACTCATCAATAAAATTAATAACTATGAAAAAAATCAGGATTAACATTTTAAATTATGACTATTGTTTACAGTTAGCAGCGGCTTCATTAATCAAAAAAGATAAATCATAAACTCATGAAACCTGAATCAATAAAAATCCTTTTGGTAACAGCTGGTGCTGTTTTATTTAATGTTATTTTTTGGCATCAGAAAATGGCAGTCAATACAATATTTTTTGATGCATTTATTTTATGGTCCGTTTTTTATCTATACCCTGATTCTTTAAAAAAAATACCAATAAAGTGGTTGCTGGCAGCACATATTATTACAGTTACAACTGTAATAATTCACAATACTATTTTAAGTAAATTTGCTTTTAGCCTTACATTACTTTTAGTGGTAGTATTTACTCAATACCTGCATCGATCTGTATGGTATGCGGCCGGTTCTGCTTGTATGAATTATGTATTGATGGTGCCTTCATTCTTAACCAATGTTCAGGAACTGAAACAAAATAAATTCAGGCTTGCTAACCTTCGTAAAGCCTTACGTTTTTTAATTATTCCCACATTGCTGGTATTTTTATTTTTTGGTCTCTACAACTTTTCCAATTCTATTTTCAGCATTATTGTGAATGATATTGGTGTAGCGGTTCAACAATTTTTTGCCCATTTTTTTAACTGGTTTAGCGGGCAACGTTTAGGGTTTTTATTGCTGGGCTTGTTTATTACTGGCGGTTTACTATTAAAAAGTAAAATCCTTTATTTTTCTGAAACTGATATTAATAAAAGTACCGATATGCTAAGGAAAAAAAATAATCTGGTGAAATGGAAGCAAACAGGATGGTTTCAATTATTGAGTTTGATAATGGGCAGATTTGCCAATGGAATAATGGCCCTGCGAAATGAAAATAAAACGGGCATCATTAGCCTTGTATTATTGAATATTCTTTTGCTTTGTATTAATTGCATTGATGTAATATATGTATGGTTTGGATTTGAATACAACACAGATATGAACCTTTCTCAGTATGTGCACGAAGGTACAGGAATGCTTATTTTTTCTATTGTACTGGCGATGGTATTAGTATTGTTTTTCTTTAGAGGTAATTTAAATTTTTATAAAAAAAATCGGCACTTAAGGTATGGGGCTTATGCATGGTTGATACAAAATATGGTATTAGTTGTTTCTGTATTGATAAGGGATTACTATTATATTACCCATATGGGGCTTGCCTATAAACGCATAGGGGTGTTATTTTTTTTGTTACTGGTATTAATCGGTTTAATTACTGTTTTCATGAAAATTCAACAAGTTAAAACTACATACTATTTGTTAAGGATAAATGCCTGGTTTGCCATTGGTATTCTAATTTTTTCAGCCTGTGTTCATTGGGATGAGATGATTGCAGATTATAATCTTGCGAGAAAAAATGTAATCCCACTGGATATAAAATTTTTACTGTCTTTGTCTGATAAAACCTTACCCGTTTTAGAAGCCAATAGCGATGTATTTGATAAGTATGATAACCAGCGTATTGATGGCGAAGGACAATATTTATACTTTTCTACACTATCTCCAAAAGAGATTTTTAAAAACAGAAAAGCGGATTTTATTACAGCTCAAAATACCTACACATGGCTTTCGTGGAATTTTGCTGATGCCTATGTTAAAAAGCAATTAGCTAACATTGCTGTTACTACAGCCATTAATAATTGAATGTAAAGTCAGCTGATATATTCATTCTTAAATCACTAATTATGCAACAACAAATTTGGTTTAAAAAATTCGGATGGATTTATTTACCTATCCATACATTGGGATACCTTGTAACTTTACTGGCAATAGTATTTATGTTACCTGTAACAATGGCTGTGTATAGAAATGAACATTCTGTATCAGATG
>JAYWAU010000134.1:0-5938 GCA_043782265.1 Ferruginibacter sp.
TATAGAGTTATGAGCGAAAAGGAAATTAGCTGTAGTGATGTTTAAAATATGTTTAACTTGTTTGTAATTAAAATGGGGATTTACTATTTAGCTTTGGTAAAAGACATGTAGTGCATACAAAGGTGGGGAAAGTTAGTTTCTAGTAACCACCCTAACTAAATGAAGAGATTTAGTTGTGCATGAACCGTCATTTTATCAATCTATTTAGCAGCCCCATTTTAATTGTATGTAGTTAACATATTTAAAACAAGTGCAGCCTATTTTAAGATTTTTTTAATCTTCTGTTGTTGAAAAACGAATTAAAAAAATCTTAAAATAGGCTGCTTTGCATTTCCTTTTGCATCATAACTTACTTTTATGTTAAACAGGCGCACATAGCCTTTCTTCTCCCTCCCACGTTTTATTTTTTTCTTGCCCTTGCCACGAGCGAGTGGATTGTGTTTTGTGATTTTAGCGACGTATATTTAGATATGTATATTCCAAAATCGTACAGATTAAAACATGAGCTTTTAGGTTTACTATTAGATAGCGAACTTATAAGAAATAATCAAAGGACAGTTAAAGCCGAAGAAATTGCAGTTACTATAAAAGACTTAGCTATTAAATTGAAAGTGAGTAATGAACAATTTAAATATGTAACACCCGAATTAATAAGGGCAGAAGAAATAAAATGTGATGATTTTGGTAAAGGCATTTGCTTATTCCCATGGAATAATGCATCTACATCCTATTATGAAAGAAAGTATCTTATTTTAGGAAAAAAGTATTTTAATGATACAATTTATGATGTTGTAAAATGGGTGCTTCCAATTGCAATTATTATAGTTTCAATTTTTACAACTTGTACTAATATACAGTTGAATAAAGATAGATCGAGTACACAGCAGCAGATAAAGCAAGTAAAACAAGAATTAGATAGCCTAAAAGAATTAAACCACAGTGTACCTCAAACCAAAATATATCTCGATTCGCTGAACGAGGTAAAGAGAGATTCTTGAATAATCGCATCTACCATAATGCAAGAACTTTTAACGGCATGAAGGGAGAATTTCTGCAAAATTCAAAAAGGATGCTCCGCAGCTAAAGAAAAAAATAAAACTTCCTACCGCGCTATGCCATCCCGACCCCTTCCACAGCCCTAACCTGAGTAACATAATATAGAGTTATAAAAATTTAATAATGTTCTCTCTATGTCTGCTCCGCAGATTGGTTGCCAATATGATTTTTTATTTATTCTTATTGCTTACAGCTGAATAAAAATCATATTTTGCCTACATTGATAAAAATGATGAAAAGATATATAATGATATGAATACATTAATTATAAGAATATTAAACGCTCCCGCATTAATTACGAGCAAAAAGTTATCATTCCATACAAGTGAAAATAATAATGATATTTTGTTGTATGAGCATCCTGTATTTAGCCAAGAGTTAGTTTATCCGCTTGATAATTCACAAAACACAATTTATACAGATACAAATAAAGTAAGCCAAAAGCTTGCTACAGAAATATTGCCAAAAAAACTTATTAGAAAAGCAAGAATAGAATATCAATGGCTTTCAGACAGCGCATTAAAATACTATTTCGAATCTGAATGGGAGTATAATATAACAAATAATTATTGGGATATTGTCATGCAAAATGCCAGTTGAAGCTATTCTTTTTTATTTGCTCGAAGTGAGAATTTATACTTTTCCCCCTTCACGGCTACCCTGAGTAACATAATATAGAGTTATAAAAAATTTAATAATTTTTATCTATGTCTGCTGCGCAGGTTGCTACATAGTTTAATTACCAATATGGAGTAGATTTTAGGGAACATTAATTTCGTCGCAATATTTCTACCACTCATCGCATTTATAATTGTAAAAATGACATTTATTGTAAGTTTACACAAATATTCAAAGTAATACTTAGAATTATATTAGTATGGCAGCTAGGTAATTAGGATACTTTTCCCGACATTTTTCTAAATGTCGGGTTTTTTATGTGCTTGCTAGAAATATAATTATAAAAAAATATTTTATAATTACATATAAGAATTAAGTAAAGTACCCGTTATTTCTATAAATGATTAATGTAATTAAAATTTTTGCAATAAGCCTATTCATGACTATAATCTATGTTATATTTTTGCTTGTCAAGATTATTGAAAGCTTAAATCCATTAAAGCGTAGTTGAATTCCAATAAGGCGTAGTTAAATTTGTTATGCTCTCAAAACTGATGTTCCCCACAAAATGAAAAAGCTATACACAAATAAATAGCATAGCCAAATTACAAATAAAAAAATCACCTCATTTTCTGAAGTGGCCTTAACATTAAAGTTCTATTATTTAATCTAAATTACTAATTATCAGAAGGTTCAGTTGGCTCTTCATTTTCCTCAATACTATTTTCAGAAGTTATATTTGTATCTTCTACAGTATTTTCAGTTACTGATTCTGCTACTTCAACATCCTCTTCTTTTTCATCCAATTTAGTAATTGCAGCAATTTCATCACCTTCATCAACCCTAATCAATTTTACACCCTGGGTTGCTCTTCCCTGTTCACTAACACTTGCTACACTCATCCTGATTGTAACTCCGCTTACACAAGTTATCATTAAATCTTCCTTTTCGGTAACATCAAGCAAACCTACCAACGATCCCGTTTTTTCGGTTACATTAATTGTCTTAACCCCTTTACCGCCACGGTTAGTAACTCTATAATTGGCTTCCCCTGTCGCCGGATCGTCAAGAAAGGTGCGTTTACCGAATCCCTTTTCACTAACTACTAATATTGTCCTGCTCTTGTCTTCTCTGTTTATACAAACCATTCCTACTACCGCATCTTTTTCATCATCAACCTCAATACCGTATACTCCAATACCACCACGGCCTGTTGAACGCACTTTTTCTTCAGGGAAACGAATGGCTCTGCCGCTTTTAACAGCCATCATAATTTCGCAATTACCATCTGTTAGTTTAGCTTCAAGCAATTGATCACCTTCCAGAATATTGATGGCATTAATTCCATTTTGACGGGGACGACTAAAATCTTCCAAATCAGTTTTCTTAATGATACCTTTTTTAGTACACAATACTATATAATGGCTGTTAACATAATCTTTATCATCAAAATTCTTTACATCAATAATTGCTCTTACTGTATCATCCGGCGGGATCTGAATCATATTTTGCAACGCCCTGCCCTTGCTCGTTTTATCACCTTCAGGAATTTTGTACACCGGTAACCAGAAACACCTTCCCTTTTCCGTAAAGAACAATAAGGTATGGTGCGTAGATGCTACAAACAGGTGAACAATATAATCTTCTAATCTTGTACTGCTGCCTTTTGCACCACGACCGCCCCTGCGTTGAGAACGGTATTCATCTGAAGAAGTTCTTTTGATGTAGCCCAAATGAGAAATGGTTACTACCACATCTTCGTCTTCAATAAGATCTAACATCCCTATCTCATCATCTGCATAAGTGATCTCAGATTTACGGGCATCACCAAATTTTGCTTTTATTTCAGCGAGTTCATCTTTAATAATCTGGTAACGCATTCCTTCGTTAGCCAATATCTCTTCAAGACGACCAATTAATTTCATTATTTCTGCATGCTCTTCTCTTATTTTATCAATCTCCATACCGGTTAAGCGCTGTAAACGCAATTCCAGTACAGCTTTAGCCTGTATCTCACTCATAACAAAACTCGCAATCAAACCTTCCTGTGCCAAATGTGGAGTAGATGATTCTCTGATAAGTTTTATTACTGCATCCAGATTATCTAATGCTATTATATAACCTTCCAGTATGTGCGCTCTTTCTCTTGCCTTACGTAATTCATATTGTGTTCTGCGAACCACCACTTCGTGACGGAACTCAATAAATTCAGCAATAAGTTCTTTTAAATTTAAAATTCTTGGCCTGCCCTTTACGAGAGCAACATTATTGATACCATAAGAAGTTTGTAGTTCCGTCAGTTTAAATAACTGGTTAATGATTACCTGCGCAACCACATCTTTTTTAAGCTCTACTACAATACGGGTACCTTCTTTATTGTTACTTTCATTATTTACATCGGCTACACCTTCAATAGCTTTATCATTAATAAGATCTCCTATTTTTTGAGTTAGCATATCCCGGTTAACCTGGTAAGGAACCTGGGTAATAATAATCTTTTCTCTGCCTTTGTTATCAACTTCAATATTTGTTTTACCACGGAGTACCACTCTTCCACGGCCTGTGTGCAGCGCTTGCTTTACACCTTCAAAACCATAAATAATTCCACCGGTGGGAAAATCTGGCCCTTTAACAAAATGAATCAGCTCATCAATAGTTATTTCCCTGTTATCAATATAGGCAATACATCCATCAATAACCTCACTTAAATTATGCGGCATCATATTAGTAGCCATACCAACTGCAATACCACTGGCTCCATTAACCAACAAATGTGGAATGCGTGTAGGCAATACGGTTGGCTCTTTTAAAGAGTCGTCAAAGTTTAACTGGTAATCCACCGTTTCTTTTTCAATATCTTCAAGCATTGCTTCCGCAAACTTTTCAAAACGCACTTCCGTGTAACGCATGGCAGCCGGTGGATCTCCATCCTGGCTACCAAAATTTCCCTGTCCGTCAATTAATGTATACCGCAAACTCCAATCTTGCGCCATACGAACCATCGTATCGTAAATAGAAGCATCACCATGCGGATGAAATTTACCCATTACCTCACCCACAATACGGGCACTTTTTTTATACGGTTTGTTGCTGGTATTACCCAACTCACTCATGCCATATAAAACACGGCGGTGAACAGGTTTTAAACCATCGCGTACATCAGGTAATGCACGGCCAACAATCACACTCATAGAGTAATCTATGTAGTTGGTTTTCATCTGCTCTTCAATATTCACCGGTATTATTCTACCCCTGTTACTGGCTGCACCTCCATCATTTGGAGGAAGGTTTTCTGCCCCTAAATTGTCGTTATTTTCCATAATTTTTAATAGAGTGCGAATGTACCGATTTTAAGCCATTTCCTTGTATCAAAACCAGTGCAATTAAGCATTTCTTTTACACATTTATTTGAGACCTGTGGACAACATTTTGAAGTAGAATTTTGTGAATCCAATTGGTTAATCAACAAGTATAAATTGATTTTATTACAATAAAGATTTTTCCTATTTAATAATGTATTCAAACAATTTTTATGTTTTACTATTTCTATTATTTTAAATAATTCTGTTGCTGATTTCACTTACGTCAAATCCATTACCTTGCAAAAAAATATTTGTTTTGAAAACAATACTACTACTTGGCGCCGGAAAATCTGCTACTGTTTTAATAGACTATTTACTGAAAGAATCCGAAGCCCATAAATGGAAATTTATTATTGCAGATGCCAATAGAGAACAGATTCTTTTAAAAACAAAAAATTCCCGTTTTGCCGAAGCTGTACAAATTGATATTACGAGTGATAAACAACGGGAAAAAATTATTCAGAGGGCACATCTTGTAATTTCCATGATGCCCCCTGCCTTGCATTTTTTGGTTGCTAAAGATTGTGTGGAATATAGAAAACATTTACTTACCGCATCCTATCTTGATAACAATATTAAAAGCCTAAAAGATGAGATAGCCCATAGAAAATTATTGTTCATATGTGAAATAGGACTTGATCCCGGCATTGACCACATGAGTGCCATGAAAATTATTGATGGAATAAAAGATAATGGAGGTAGCATAACATCCTTTAAAAGTCATTGCGGAGGATTGGTGGCACCAGAAAGTGATAATAACCCCTGGCACTATAAAATAAGCTGGAACCCACGAAATGTGGTAATGGCAGGCAAAGCCGGGGCCGAATATAAACTGAACAATAAGATTGAATACAAAAGTTACGGCGAGTTATTTCAAAATTACCCGCAGATAAATATCGAAG
>JAYWAU010000135.1:0-5938 GCA_043782265.1 Ferruginibacter sp.
ATAAAATGCCGAAGAGCCGGGAATGGTAGTTAGTAAATGGGCAATATAGCCACCGGTACAACTTTCAGCGGTACTCACCGTTTTGCTCCGGGCAATTAAAAGTTTACCTGTAACTTTTTCCATTGGTTCATCAAGATTAGTAACCAGGTAGTCTTTTACAAGGAGCTGTAATGTTTCGAAATATTCCTGTATCTCTTTTTCAACTGCAATCCTGTCGAAACCAACAGAAGTAAGGCGCAAACGAACCATGCCATAATTAGGTAAGTACGCCAACTTTATTTGCGTCGGCAGTCCTGTTTCAAACTCTTTTATTTTTTCGGCTAAAAAAGATTCTCCAATGCCTGCTGTTAATAAAGTTCGATGAGTAATATGTGGGAATATAAAATGCGTACTTAATTCAGGAATTACAAAATCATCCATCATCCCTTTCATTTCAAAAGGTACTCCGGGCATACTTACAAAAACTTTTCCCTCTTTTTCAAACCACATGCCCGGGGCTGTTCCTCTTTTATTTTGTATTACTTTGCAGGTATCAGGTAC
Organism: Ferruginibacter sp.; assembly: GCA_043782265.1. Taxonomy (GTDB): domain Bacteria; phylum Bacteroidota; class Bacteroidia; order Chitinophagales; family Chitinophagaceae; genus Ferruginibacter. The sequence continues at coordinate 541 of JAYWAU010000135.1, forward strand.
TTCAGCCTGTTTTAAATTGCTTTCAATCATAGGCCTGTTAAGCACTTTCTCAAAAATGTGTTTCACATTTTGTAATGCGCCTTCATCAACTATTAATTTACCATTAAAATATTTATTTAATAATGGTTTGGTGATATCATCTGCTGTTGGTCCCAGCCCACCGGTGATTAAAATAATATCAACATGTTTACTTTCTTCATCCAATGCTTTCCAAATTTCTTCCCATGCATCGCCAACGGCTACACGTCGTAACACTTTTATGCCGGCAATATTTAATTGCTGTGCCATCCATGCGCTGTTAGTATCAATTACCTGACCTATTAATAATTCATCGCCTATTGTTATAATGCTAGCTTGTGTCATTTTAATATTGAAAGAGATTAATTTTACCGCAAGATAATTCAAGTATGAAAACAGTTTGCCTAATTATTTATTTGTTTATACCGGCATTTTTATTTAGCCAGGATGTAGTTACACAGTTAAGTGCATCAATAAAAAAAATGGAAAGTGACGAACAGTTTAAACATGCTATTATAAGCTTGTATGTGGTGGATGCTAAAACAGGCAAAGTTGTATTTGATAAAAATGGAGCCACAGGATTAGCCCCCGCAAGTTGCCAGAAAATTGTAACCAGCGTTACTGCATTTGATTTATTGGGGCCGGACTTTCGTTTTAAAACATACATTGCTCATGATCATGCTGTAAAAACTGGTATCCTCGAAGGTAACCTTTATGTTGTTGGTCAAGGAGACCCAACCCTTGGAAGTGCACGATGGAACAACACTTCAGAAGAAACTGTACTTAAAAAAATAACAACAATTCTTCAGCAACATAATATAAAATCTGTTGCTGGCAACCTTATTGGCGACGATCATTATTTTGCTTTTGATGCGGTGCCTACTGGTTGGGTTTGGGAAGATATTGGAAACTATTATGGGGCAGGTGTATGGGGTATTAACTGGCGGGAAAACCAGTTTGATATTACATTTAGAACAGGTGTATCTGAAAATGACGCCACTACAATAGTTGCCACAAAGCCGACAATTATTTTAAGTGATTACTCATTTATCAATTTAGTAAAAACCGGTACGAGGGAATCAGGCGATAATGCGTGGCTTTTTTCGGCACCTTTTGGTAAAAATATTATTGCCAAAGGAACTGTTCCAATGTCAGCAGAAGGATTTACTATTTCAGGCTCGTTACCAAATCCCCCAAAGCTTTTTTTAGAAACCGCGAAGGACTATTTAAATGATAAAGGCATTCCTGTTTTGGGTAGTATTTTTAGTTTTAGCGAACAAAGGATAAGTAATAAAACTCTAATAATTCCGCAAGGAACACTACTTGATTCAATTCAATCGCCTTCACTCGATTCTATTAACTATTGGTTCCTGAAAAAAAGTGTAAACCTATTTGGTGAAGCACTTGTGAAAACGATTGCTGCTAAAAAATCAACAAACGGAACCACTGAAATTGGGATTAATGTTATTAAAGATTTATGGAGCAAAAGAGGTATTGAAAAATCTGCGCTGCATATCATTGATGGAAGTGGTTTGTCTCCGGCAAACAGGGTAACCACTGGTTCACTTGTAACCATTTTGCAATATGCACAAAAGCAAAAATGGTATGCATCATTTTACAATGCATTGCCTTTAACAAACGGTATCAAAATGAAAGATGGCTATATCAGTGGAGTAAGAAGTTATGCCGGTTATATAAAAAGTGGCGGAGGTACAGAATATGTCTTTTGCTTTATTGTAAATAATTTAGATGGCAGCCCTTCGACAGCAAGAGAAAAAATATGGAAATTATTGGATGTATTAAAATAAGTAGCTACGTGAAATTTATATTTTTTTTATTGAATACAATACCTGTATTTCGTGGACTAAACCAATTATATGCAAACACAAAATTTAAAAAATCATGGTCGCCTTGTGGCTGGTTATCATTATGTAACTTTTTTATTATTGTTGCTGGTTTTAATTGGCTCAATCGTAAACCTTGTTCATTCTGCACCCGAAAATATTTATTCAGCGTCGTTGTTGTTGGTGCTTACAATTGCTACAATTTTGGTTACCTTTTATGCAAGGGTGTTTGCATTAAAAGCACAGGATAGGGCGATTAGAGCAGAAGAAAATTTCAGGCATTTTATTGCTACGGGCAAGCAATTGGATAATCGTTTAAGGATAAGCCAAATTATAGCTTTACGTTTTGCAGGTGATGATGAATTTGTAGCATTGACAAAAAAAGCAGCAAATGAAAATATGACTGCAAAAGATATCAAAGCCGCTATTCAAAATTGGAAGGGGGATTATAATAGGGCTTAATTACCCGGGGTAGTTGAAAGCAAATAAAATATGCGGGGTTAATAAAACAAGATAAGCATCAGTAAAGGAAGATTTGAAATATCCAGTTACACTTTATTTGCAAACTATTCTGCTGAAGAAAAATAGCCAGCCAGCTTATCTTTTAGTGCAGTGGGCATTTCACAACGTTTCATTTGGTGAGCTTCCATAAAATAAAGGGTTACATCTCCTACATTTAATAAAGAACCTTCTTCATTGCATATTTCTGAATGAAAAACTATTTTATGATGCACCGGTAATTCTCTTAAAGTGGTTTTTACTGTAATTAGGTCATCGTATTTGGCTGGTCTTAAAAACCTGCTGTGAATATCCACAACCGGCATAATAATGCCCATAGCCTCAATATCTTTATAACTGTATCCCAGGTTTCGGATAGCTTCGGCCCTGCCTATTTCATAAAACTGTGCATAGTGGCCATGGTAAACAACACCCATTTGGTCAGTAAGGGCATAATGAATTCTTATTTGTGTTTCTGTTGTGTACATTTATCAGTTTATAATTTGCTAAAAAGGCATTATCTATTAATTCAATTTGGAGTTTACCGGTATTATTTTCCTATCAGTCCATCTACACTAATCTTGCCAGGCCCAATTAATATAAGTACAATAAAACCGATAAGGAATAAAGACGAAGCTTGTCCCTGGCCAAAAAAATCAAGGTTATCTGCTTTGTAAAGTGCTACACTCATTTCAATAATAAGGGGGATGCATGCAAGCCTTGTAAATAATCCCAGTATTAAAAAAAGCGAGCAAAAGAATTCAGAAAAAATGACTAAGGAAGTGTTAATAGTTTTTCCCATTCCTAACAGGTTGGGCATGTGTTGTGCTGTTGTATCAAAATGGGTAATTTTTTCAAACCCATGATGAAACATTAAAAGACCAAGCCCGATGCGTAAAAATAGCATGCTTGCATTAACAGCACCAGCAGTATATTTTATACTCAATAATTTTTTCATTGCAATTTTTTGTAGTTGTAATTTTCGGCAATTTAACCTTTATCATTATTATTGAGCGAAAATTATTTTCATTGCGTGAAGTGTTATCTGGTAAAGGGTTTCATAAAGTTTACGATAATTATTTAGTGAGGGTTACTATAAAACAAATATTATCGGGGTTAGAAATTACCCTCATTTATTTTGCCAATGATGAGTGGATAAAAGATGCATTGGTTTAGTTGAAAAAAGGAGTTTACTGCTTCTAATGCTACAAAACAAGTCATTAATAAAATATTCTTTATCATTTTTTTAACAGCATTTCAACAGTACATTCGTTTCTAATTAATCAGTTATCCACTTATTAACAAAGGCTTTGGAATGGTGTTTGCTTGAGTGGCATTATAGTTAATTTTACGGCCGGTAACAATGAATGATACAATCAACATGATGAAACTAAAATATCCCCTGCTGCTACTGGCAGTTTTATTTTCCCTTTCCACTTTTGCACAACCAACACATGTTTTTACAGATGCAGAAAAAAAGTTTAAAGAAGCAAAAGAGTTATTTGTAAAACAGCAGTATGCGCTTGCTTATCCATTGTTGCAGGATGTAAAGGAACAATATCCTGACAAGCAAAAAAGTGACAATGTTTATCTTAACGATGATGTGAATTATTATTACATCGTATGCAGGTTAAAGTTACAATTGCCAATATCCGAGGAAGAGGCCAAACATTATATTGCCTGGGTAAATAATCAGCCAAGGTTAGAATTAATGAGTTATCATCTCGGTAAATTTTATTTTATTAAGAATGATTTTAGCAGCGCCATCAAATACTATGAAATTGCAGGTTTAGATAATCTGAGCAATGAGGAAATTGCGGATGCCAAATTTGAAAAAGCCTATTGTTATTTTAACCTCAAACGTTTTGCTGATGCCAAACCACTTTTTAATGAAATTCACCAGTTGCCAGAAAATAAATATTATATCCCCGCTAATTATTATTATGGCTTTATAAGTTATTACGATCGTAATTATAGTGAAGCCTTAAAAGCTTTTAGACTGGTAGAATTAAGAGAGGAGTACAAAGGAGTTGTTCCTTACTATATCGCAGAAACATATTATTTCCAGGGTAAAAAAGATGAGTCGTTGCGATATGGAGAAAGCGTGTTGAGCAGGGGAGGATTGTACTATGAAAAAGAAATGAAACAATTATTAGGACAGATTTATTTTGAGAAAAAGAATTATGCAAAAGCGTTGCCCCTGTTAGAATATTATGTAAAAAATACCAGTAAAGTAAGTAAAGAAGATTTGTACGAAGTAAGTTATTCTTATTACGAGGCCAAGCAATTAGCCAAGGCGATTGAAGGTTTTAAACAATTAAGTAATGAGAAGGATTCGTTGGGGCAAAACTCAATGTACCTGCTGGGTGATTGTTATTTGCGAACCAATCAAAAGGCTAATGCAAGAACCGCTTTTCAATATTGTGCCAATAACAGCAGTAATAAACAGCAGCAGGAAATATCATTATTTAATTATGCCAAGCTATCTTACGAACTGGGATACCAGGATGTAGCCCTGAATGAAATGAGACGGTTTTTAAATGATTATCCTAACTCTGAAAACAATGCCGAAGCCAGAGAAATTCTGGTAGGTCTGCTGGCGAATACAAACAACTTTAGTGATGCACTTACTTTATATGAATCGTTTGATAAGCCGACCGTATCTATGCAAAAAGTTTATCCAAGAATATTATATGGCAGAGCGGTTGAATATTTTAATGATCAGCAAATCATAAAAGCAGATGAATTATTTACAAAGATTTTAAAACTGCCTCCATCTTCTGTAACCCCTTATGCTAATTTTTGGAAGGGCGAAATTGCTTATCGCATTCCTGATTATGATGCTGCCATACGCTACCTGTCCGTTTATTTACAAAGTGGTGCGGTTGCGCAAGGAGAGGCAACTCCTTCAACGGCTAAATATGATCTTGGATATAGCTGGATGAAAAAGGAAAATTATAAACAGTCGCTGGGGTATTTTGAGGCTGTAGCTAAATCTAACACTACAGCAACATCTGTTGAGCAGGATGCTTACGTGC
>JAYWAU010000136.1:0-5935 GCA_043782265.1 Ferruginibacter sp.
GTAAATTAAATCAAATTAATGAATGCCGATTCGGTATTATACAGGTTACCAGAAAAATCAGGCAGAAATGTAGTGGAGAAAAATAAAAGAGGCAGTCTCTAAATTTTGAGACTGCCTCTTTTATTTAGTAAAATCTAATTATTATTCTTTTACTACTTTCACCTTACCCATAATATTATTTTGGGCATCGGTTACCTGCAAATAATAAGCAGCGTTAGTAAGGCGTGATATAGAAATCTGCCTGGTATTAATTCCCTTGGCCACCTGGTGATTTTGGGTCAATACTCTTCTACCTTCCATATCAAAAAGCTCAACATAAACCTTTTGATCAATTTTTGATTCTATCTCAAAATAGACCATTGAATTAGTAGGGTTGGGATATACTTTATTAAGCGAATTCTTAAATTCAACATTTGATCTTACCAGTTCAGTTGATGAAGGTTTATTATTGGTCGCAATTCTTGCGCCACCACCGCATGCACTGATAATATTGAAAGTAGATGAGCGGGATTGCCCATCGGGGTTGGTAACAGTCAGTGTATAAGTACCCGTATTTAGCAATGATGCACCAAATGTAGCAGTTATTTGTGTAGGGTTAACAAAAGCTACATTAGAAACAGTTATTGTTGATGGCCCACTTACCGTAACATTCAAATGGCTGGTATATCCTGTACCAGGATCAAAAAATTCTGAATTATTAACACTGGTACCATTTATAGTAACGGCAGAAGTTCCGCAGGTTGGTACTGATGCAAGAGAAGGGGTAGCTGGTGCAGGAGCTTTAAACTGTCCGGCTCTTACGCCCCATGCATTGGTAGCTGGTGCATACTCACTAAATGTCCACATGGTCATATCGTCTGAAGGATCAACAACTGTTTGCGTATAATCACCCCAGCGATTGGCGGCAGGGTTATACGGAGATTGGGTAGTGGTAAAATCAACAGGCGTATTAAATGTTGCAACCGCATCCGTGCGATACCTTCCTGCAACTGCGGCCTGGCAATATTTGGCAGGCCCTGCCGACGTAAAGCCCATCAAGCTATGACCCTGGCCGCTGGTAGCAATTGTTGGATAGGTATAATAAACTGCAGCCGATGTTGCATTAACACCATCATATAAATTTGCTGATTGCAAAATAGTAGGTGTACCAGTTAAATTACCAATTTCTAACCAAAGCGCCCCATCCCGGTCTCCCGCAGAGCCCCCTATTCCAGCTTTTGTGAGAAGTGTGCCTTGCGCAACCCACAATGATGTTGTACCAGCTATTTTATTTTTTTTGATCATCGCCGCAAAAAGACGCCTGTCTCCTCCATCTATAGCTGTACCTAAATACGTAGGTACTGTTTTAGGTGTATATGTAGAGGAGGTTGTAAGTGCCAGATCGCCGGACAATGTTGGCGTAGTGCCATAAATTACCCTTCTTATTACCAGTTTGCTATAGGCCGTTTGTGAAGACCCAATAAAATATCCATTGGTTGCCCCTGCGTCATCATTATGGACCCCCTGTGGTGTGTACATATTTGTACCCGTAAGTGATTGAGGAAAGCCCGTTACCGTTAATGTACCTGTAAGCAGGTTTGCTTTATTTACTACCCACATGTTACATCCTGAAAATGTACGGCCAGATTTGAACATGTTTCCGCCTATGTATAAATAATTTTTATCGATACCCAGCGTAGGATAATCATAAAAGTCACGGGAAGAACCTCCTGCTTGCGATACATTAAAATAATAAAATTTAAAATCACTTATCGAGTACACTTCTGGTCCATTACTCACCGCGACACAGCAATAGTTATTGGTAGAGTGGTTAACGTCAATTGCTATTACAAACCAACGCCCGGAAAGTCTGTCGAACCTAACATGTGGATCGCTGATACCTGATATCCCTAATGAAGCGTTGGAAAAGAAGGCATTCAGGTCAAAGTTTGCTATTGCAGTTAATGTGGTAGTTGAAGTTCCGGTAGGAGTAGTAGCAGTAGGAGCTGTACCGGTAACCGAAGGTTTAGCAAAAACTTTCATGCGGCAGTTAGCAGTGGCAATAACCTGTGTAAAACCTACATCACCGCAGTTATCCGGTGGCGTATATGGAGATTCCCTGTCAGGGATGGTGGTTCCATAATTACCCCAGATGGCAAGAAAATTACTCCACCCTGTTTGTGTAGGTACTACCGTGGTAGTGGTAGTAGCAGCGCCGGTTACCAAAGTCCCAAATTTAGATACTTTTGGTGCATCAAGGTTTTCGCTACGTGGTGTGGGGCCTTCAGGTTCTGGTCTTAAAAGTGGAACGAAATCAGGAGGCACAGGATGTGCAGCAGCAAAGGCTTTCATATCTGCATCTGTCTTCTTAATACCGTGCTGGCCAGAGTATGTTATTCCATGTATATTACCTTGTGCCAGGCAAAAGACAACAACAAAATTAAGTATGATAGTTAGCGTGAAATTTTTTCTCATAACGGTAAATTTATTTGAATAGTCAATTAATGAAAAATATTATAACAAATTAATAATCCTTCTTTTTAAATTCAATCAATAGAATCAAAACAACTTATCCCAATAAAAACGAGATGTAGTGAGTACTTAACTGAAGTCAAGGAAACAAGTAACAAACAAGTGGTTCTTCAATATTTTTTTGGAGGGCTGCCAACCATAAATCACTTTTTAAAAAATCTTCGGATTATGGTAGTTTTATTTAAAAGTTAATTTTCGAATGGTCTTTAATCATTGTGAACGATCTTTTCCAGTTCTGGTATTACATTTTTCAAATACAAGGTAATAAAATATTTTAAATTCCCCGTAAAATATCTTGGTCAAACAATACCTTGCCGGGATGATTAAACCATTCAGAATAAAATGAATGCAGCTTTTTTTCTACAAGGCTTCTTTTTATTTTTAAAGATGGGGTGATCAATCCATTTTCGACTGTCCAGTGTTCTTTTATTACTACTACTTTTTCGAGCCGTTCAAATTTTTCAAGCAAAGGATTTAAAGATGCTAGCGAAGCAGATAAGCTATCTATAATTTCTGTTGATGTTTTTAGCTTCCCTGTTTCAGATAAATTAAGCAGTGCAATAGGTTGGGGAATGCCTGTGCCCACTACACATACCTGGTCAATATCTGTATTTTGCATCAGCGCCACTTCAATTGGTCCGGGCGAAATATATTTTCCTTTGTCAGTTTTAAACTGGTCTTTTATTCTGCCGGTGATAAATAAAAATCCGTCTTTATCGTACTCGCCAATATCTCCGGTTTTTAAATAACCTTCGTCATCAAATGCTTCACCTGTCATGGTTGGCTCCTTGTAATAACCCTTCATATTCCCGCTGCTTTTTACACAAATTTCACCTTCTGCAGTAATTTTAGTTTGCATACCGGGTAGTGCTTTGCCAACAGAGCCAAGCCGAAAAAACTCATGTGTTTCAAAGTGATTGTATACACAATCTTCTGTCATCCCATAACCAACCAAAATATTTACACCCAGCTTTTTAAACCAAACCAGCAGTTCAATACCAATGGGGGCGGAACCACAAAGAATGGTTGATGCTCTTGAAAGGCCAAGTTTTTTCCGGATACCTTTCTTTACAACTGTATTCAACAGCGGTATTTGTAAAAAAAGGTCTAATTTTTTTTGAGGCATTTTTTTCAAAACACCTTCTCTAAACTTTGCCCATATTCTAGGTACCCCAACAAAACAGTGTGGTTGTGTATCGGCAAGGTTTTTTGCAAAGCTATCCAACGATTCAGCAAAGCTGATTGTACATCCATTATATATTGCATTCATTTCAACAGCTAACCGTTCAGCAATATGGCTGAGGGGCAAATATGAAAAAAGCTGAACCCTTGTTGGTAGTTTTAATTGAACAGTCACCACCTGCAATATTGCATCCACAGCACATACTATGTGCATTACTCCCTTTGGATTTCCAGTTGTGCCTGAGGTGTAAATTATAGTGAGTAAATCCTCCTGTTTCCAATTATAAACTTCAGTAATGGGCGTTTCTTCGCTGATGCGATTCTCCCAGGTAATGGTAGTATGATTGCCATACGCTTCCACACTAATTGAAATAATATTTTCAGGTATTCCTTCTTTTTGATGTTCATAATCATCGAGCTTACCAATGATGATTGCTTTTGCATCACTGTGAACAAGGATAGGTTTTATGGAAGCAGCAGAAAGTGTTGGATAAATAGGCACTGATACACAGCCCGCCATCATAATTGCAATATCTGCCATCATCCAATGTGCACAGTTTTTAGAAAGAATAGCAACATGCTCTCCGGGTAAAATACCCATAGATTGTACTGCCTTTGCCATTTTCCTGCATTCCTGTCCTGCTGCAGCCCATGTCCATGTTTTCCACTCACCATTAAAAGGCTGGCGAAGAAATATTTCATCCGGGATTTCTTTTTCCCATTGAAGAAATTGCTGAAGTGGTGAAGATACTGGCATATAAAATTAAAATTCTTTTAAAAAATACGGGCTTATTTCTTCCTTAGTCCTGAAAGATATTCCAGCAGGTTGGCCAAATCCTGTGTTGACATATTATTGTACAACCCTTCCGTCATCATAGACTGTTTCATTTGAGTGAGGCTTTGCACATCGGCCGTTTTAATTTGTTTACGTGCACCACCGGGAAATTTAATATCAATATCCGTTTCTGTTTTACTAGCTAAAATTCCTGAAAGTGTGGAGCCATCTTTCATCTTCAGTTCCCATCCTTCATAACCAAAACCAATACCGGCAGATGGGTGCACAATGGCTTCCAGCAAACCTTCTTTTGGAAGTTTTGAACCAATCTCACTAAGCTTTGGTCCAAAATCATAACCAAGATTATTTACCTGGTGACAAACATTACAGGTAGCAGTAAATATTTTTTTTCCCTGTTCTCCATCAGCTTTTAAAGCAAGTATTTCTTTAATCGAGGGAGCCGCCTTGGTGGCTGTGCTTTTACCATCGTTCGGCAAATAACTGGCTGCTTCGCTGCGGATTGATCCACGCCATGCACCGCTAACACCCGCTACCACATCAGGGATTAATTCGGAGGGCACTTTCTTAGCTTTTAAAATGCCCAGCACTCTTTCCTCTCCGCTCCAGCTGTTGCCAATTTTATGTGCTGCCTGTTTTCGTAAAGGCATTTTATATTTGTTGGATAAAGCAATTGTTTGCAACAAATCAACTGATTCTTTACTGCCAACACCTGCCAATGCTGCCAGCAAATTATTTTGTTGAGCAGTATCTTTTCCGTTAATCACATTCCATATCATTTTGCTGGCGCCAAGTTTGAATAACAACCCTGCGGCATTTTTACCAACTGCTTCATCCGGCCTGTTAGTGGCAAGTTGCAGCAAGTTTTTGTTTTGAGATTTTACTTCGTAGCGGCTTATCAATTCAATGTATTCATCTGTTCCGTTTACAGATTGAAGCACCTTTGCCAATGCCTTTTGTGCTGTAGCTGATTGTGTTACTGTTTTTATATCAAGTGCATGCAGCACCAGTTTATTTAAAGCTACCTCATTGCTTTTATTGTCTTCTATCATTTTCAATAACAACTTTGATTTTGCAGGGCCGGCATTGAAATCGAAAGCCCGAAAATAACGTAGCCTGGTTTGCAAAGCCTGCGTATTATCAGCAGCCAGTATAGAAATATAAGGCACGGCCAATTCTGTACGTGCACGCCAAACAATATCCCGGGAAGCTTCTGTTAGTAAAGGATTATTTATTTTGGTAAGATAGGCAGCAAAGAATTTATCCCATTGCCTGTCGGCTCCAATACCCAATGCTTCAAGATACCAGCGATCTTTACCATCATGTTGTTTTGCAAGTGTGGCCCATAGTTCAGCTGCTTCCGGAGATTGGTTGTGACGCAATGCCAGCGTACATTCCCGTCGCACTGCTGCATCTTTATCCTGCACCAACGCTTTTACTACACCAATT
>JAYWAU010000137.1:0-5930 GCA_043782265.1 Ferruginibacter sp.
GTTTTTATTTAAAAAAATCTTCTACTAAAATCTCTTTTTAAAATTGCGGTTGTTGTTATTCCTGTTGTCTCCGCCTGGTCTGTTGTTACCACCACCAGTTCGGTTATCACGACCGGTATTACTACTTCTGTTATCTCTGCCGGCATTGGTATTATTATTTCTGGCACTAAAATTTTTACGGTAACCATTGTTGGCACCACGTGCAGGATAGTCATCTGTTCTTGTATCAACTCTATGTTTTACAAACGGGCGGTTGTTAAACTCTAATTGACCGTCTGTCATACTTTGTAACTCAGTCTGGATGTTATCATCATGCACTAATTCTTTATGCCAGTTGCTATAAGTTAATTTCATGTAGTAGGCAATGGCATTGGCAAAACCCTGGCGTTTCTCTGGATTTTCTTCCTTTAAAGCTTTATTGATTACTACTTCAATATTTTTACCTAGGTGATTAAATTTGGGGTATCTTTTTGGATAAGGCAACGGCTCAGGCTTGGCCTTTAAAGTTTCCCTGGTGGGTATGGGGTATGGGCTATCCACATCTAGTTTAAAGTCGCTTATTAAAAATAAATGATCCCATAATTTATGACGAAAATCTTCTACATTTTTTAGATGCGGATTTAAAAACCCCATTAGCTCAATCAGGCTCATGGCATTGCGCTGCCGCTTTTCTTTGTCCTCAATGGTTAATAAATAATCTACCATTTTTTGTATATGGCGTCCATACTCCCTCATAGTTAAATAACTACGGGTGGTATTGTATTCCATGTTATCTACGTTCATCATATAAGCAAATGTACTAAAAACTGGTTCAAGCAGCAATTAAAGAGAATAATTATTGTATGGTGAAATAAACCATCAATTAACTGACAGCATGCCAGAATTGTATAAATAGTTATTTACTATATTTTGTGGGTGTTACTCAACCTTATGATGCAGGGTTATTTCCTGTGGTTGCAGCACCACGGGCAAAAAATATGCGGCAAAAAATGTATGCACATAATGCACCGGTGCTGTCTGCTATCCAGTCCATTAAATCATAACTTCTGCCATGGGCCCAGTATTTTTGGATTAATTCAGTTCCGTAACCAAATGCACTGGTTAATATTGCAATGAGTATAAAATAGCTGATTTTTCTTTTTCTGGCAATCGTTGTTTTGTAAAATGGCCAGCAAAATAAAATGGCTAATAATCCAAATATACCTGCATGAACAAATTTGTCGAAGTTTATTTCAAACAAAAATTCTGATTTGGGGATATCATTGGCAGGCATCATAATAAGCACCAAGACTACCAAAAACCAAATAATACCCGGTATAAATTTTTTAAAAGAAATCTCTTTTACAGGCTCCATTACTACACAAGTGTTGTTGATACTGAAAATGCAGGATCAATAAAATATTCATTGTTTACAATTATCCAACTAAAGCAGTATAATTTTCAGCGCTTAACAGGGCTTCTACGGCACTCACATTATCAACAGTCATTTTAATCATCCAGCCACTTCCATAAGGATCGCTGTTAACGAGTTCGGGTTGTGCTTCCAGCGCAGGATTGATTTCGAGTATTGTTCCGGCAACAGGTAAAAAAAGATCACTTACGGTTTTAACTGCTTCCACAGTTCCAAAAATTTCTTCAGCTGCCAGTGTTTTTCCTTTTGTAGAAATATCTATATACACAATGTCTCCCAATTCGCCCTGGGCAAAATCTGTAATACCAATCGTGGCGACATTATCTTCTAAAGAAATCCATTCATGGTCTTTTGTGTAGCGGAGATTCGAAGGAACATTCATGTTTTTAGATTTAGTATTTAAAAATATTTTATTAGACTAATTTTATTCACTAATAAGATTAATTAACACAAAGCATGTTTCTTAATTCGTGTTTTATAATTCGTGTTTTATAATTCGTGTTATATTGACTTAGGATTGCAAATTAAATCATTTTATCTCTTCTTTCACCACTTCCATTTTCATACTGATATCTCTAAGGGGCCTGTTGTTCCCATCCGTCTGCTCCATTAAAATAGCATCCACTACTTCCATCCCCGTTTCAACCTCTCCAAAAACGGTATAGTTCATATCTAATTTTGGAGTGCCGCCATTCATTTTATAAGTCATCCTTTTTGCAGGAGAAAAGTAAACACCACTATTTGTTTCAATTAAATCGAGTTCGCTATCACTTCTCTTTTTACCTTGTACAATATAAAATTGGCAACCACTGCTGGCTTTTGCAGGATTGTCATTTCTAGCTGCTGCAAGCGCTCCTTTTTTGTGGTATAAGGTAGAATCAAATTCTGCGGGAATGGTATAGCCAACATCCCCATTGCCTAAAAATGCGCCGGGCGTAGCCTGTTTACTGTTAGGGTCGCCACCCTGAATCATAAAACTATTTATCACCCTATGAAAAAGGAGACTGTCATAAAAATGAGTATTTACAAGTTTTACAAAATTATCCCTGTGCTTTGGTGTTTTATCAGATAGTACTACAATAATATCACCTAGACTGGTACTGATTTTTATCTTTACCGGGGATGTTATTGTAGCGGGTGTTACAACAGCAATTGCGTTATTTACTATACTTGTTGCAGAAGCAGGCTGCTTTGTTTTTATTGGTTTTTGTTTTATTTGGGCCTGCAAAAAACAGGCTGGCAAAAGTAAAATCAACAATCCTGCGATCCTAATAGTTTTATACATAGTTAAATTCCTTTATTAAAAACCTGGTCAAAGTAAAGTAAAACATGGTCCTTTAAAAAATTCTCCTGCTCGTACACATTAAATTCGGGTAATGGTTTCAATTGGTTAAAATGAGGCCAGCCTTCTTCATCAAATCCTTCTAAAATATAATAACCACTTTGCGCAAGTAAAGTGCAAACAGCAATGTGCATCAGATCTTGTTTTTGTTCTTTGGTGTACACCTGTTTGGCCGTACCCAGTTCCTGCACACCAATTAAAAACAATACGCCATCCATATCAGGCTTAATGCCAAATTTTTCTTTTAGTTTAATGCGCAACTTTAACCACCGTATCTGTAAATCTTCTTTTGCATGTTCCATTTGGCAAATATAAATTTAAAAGAGCCATCACCGCTTTGATAAAAGCTAAATTGAATTACAAATTTTCAAATGTGCGACGCCACTGAAGCTAAATCAGGGATTTCTGTTTGGTTCATAAAAATTTCAAAATACTACCTTTGCCAAAATTTAATAAAAAATGTTACAGATTAGTTTTATTCGTCAAAATAAAGAATTGGTAAAAGAGCGGTTAAGCTTGCGGAATTTTGGCGATTTATTGTTAGTTGATAAAGTAGTGGAACTGGATGAACAGGTTCGTAAACTAAAAGTAGACAGTGAAACATTGCAAGCCGATATGAATGCGGCCAGTAAAACAATTGGCCAGTTGATGGCAAAAGGGGAAAAGGACGCTGCCGAACAAAAAAAGCAGGAAGTAACACAACAAAAATCTACACTGCAACATTTGAATGAACAGTTGGCGACGACTGAAAAACATTTACAGGATGAAATTATAAAATTTCCTAACCTGCCACATATTTCTGTACCGGCAGGTAAAACACCTGAAGAAAATGAAGTGGTAAGAGAAGGGGGAACAAAACCAATACTACCTGGCAATGCAGTGCCACACTGGGATTTAATTAAGAAATACGATTTGGTAGATTTTGAAACCGGTGCTAAAATAACGGGTAGCGGCTTTCCATTGTACAAAGGAAAAGGGGCCAAACTGCAACGTGCATTGATTCAATATTTTTTAGATTACAATACTGCAGCAGGGTATACAGAATATCTGCCACCGCTAATGGTAAACGAAGCCAGTGCTTATGGTACCGGTCAGTTACCGGATAAAGAAGGACAAATGTATCATGCAACAGCAGATGGCTTATACCTGATACCAACTGCCGAAGTACCTGTTACCAATATTTACAGGGACGAAATTATTAAAGAAGCGGAACTGCCAGTAAAGATGACGGCTTATACGCCTTGTTTTAGAAGAGAGGCAGGAAGTTTTGGAAGTGATGTAAGAGGATTGAACAGGGTTCACCAGTTTGATAAAGTAGAAATTATACAACTGGTACATCCTGAAAAAAGTTACACTGTGCTGGAAGAAATGGTGACGCATGTAGAGCTACTTTTGCAATCGCTTGAATTACCCTATCGCATACTGCGTTTATGCGGTGGCGACATGGGCTTTACAAGTGCCCTCACTTACGACTTTGAGGTGTTTAGTGCAGCCCAGCAAAAATGGCTGGAAGTAAGTTCTGTAAGTAATTTTGAAAACTTTCAAACTAACCGGATGAAGATCCGATATAAAAATGGAGAAGGTAAAACAACATTGCTGCATTCATTAAATGGGTCATCACTGGCACTGCCAAGAATTGTTGCATGCCTGTTGGAAAACAACCAGACTGATGCTGGTATAGAATTACCAAAAGTGTTGCATAGATACTTTGGTAACTCAGCAATTAGTTAAAACACCCGCCATTAAGAAAATTATAGCAAGTGCTGTCGGTAATGGCAGCACTTTTATTTTGTCTTGTTTTTATTTAGTAACCAAATCCTAAGTAGTAACCAAAATATTATTGCTGCTTATAACCAATCTCCATAAAAAAGTTAATTAAATAACAAACTAAATGGAAAGGAGACTACAAATAAAAATTGGGCGTTAAACTATAACCAGTTATAGCAGTCAATGCTAACTGAATTTATTTACACCAATAAAAATTGTACATGCCGATATCCAATCGCTTAAAAAATCAACACCTTTTGTGGCGGGCAGGTTTTGGCCCTATGGCTGAAAATGCTGCCAGTCTGGATAGTATTACAGCAAAACAACTATGGGAATTATTGCTAAAAAGGTCTGGAAAAAACCCGGAAAAAATAGAAGTTGCCAATAACTTAATTGATGGATTGGTAAAAGGAGTAGACGACCTGGTACAAATGGAAAAACTTACTAAAGAACAAAAAAGAGCCATTCAAAAGCAATCAAGAGAAGATCTTAAAACATTGAATATTCGCTGGATGGATGAGATGATTAACAGTGAAGCCCAATTGAGGGAAAAGATGAGTTTGTTTTGGCATGGGCATTTTGCATGCAGGGTTATCAATATTTATTTTCAGCAACAATTATTAAACATTGTTCGAACCAATGCTTTTGCAAAATTTGGCAATCTTTTAAGGGAAGTAAGCAAGAGCCCCGCCATGTTACAATTTTTAAACAACCAGCAAAATAAAAAACAACATCCCAACGAAAATTTTGCACGGGAAGTGATGGAATTATTTACACTGGGCCGGGGAAATTATACAGAAAACGATGTGAAGGAAGCTGCGAGAGCCTTTACAGGCTGGGGCTTTAATTTGGAGGGTGAATTTGTGTTTAGACCCTTTCAACATGATACAGGTAACAAAACTTTTTTAGGCAAAACCGGTAATTTTAATGGCGACGACATCATTGATATTTTATTGGAACAAAAGCAAACAGCCTTCCATATCACTAAAAAAATATACAGGTATTTTGTAAATGAAAAGATTGATGATGGAAAAGTAGTCTGGCTCTCAAACAGGTTTTATGAAAGCGATTACGACATTAAAAAACTGATAGAAGCTATTTTTACCAGTGATTGGTTTTATGAAGAAAAAAATATCGGTACAAAAATAAAATCGCCTGTTGAACTGATTGCAGGCATCCGGAGATTGTTGCCCCTCACATTGCAAAATGAAAGTACCCAATTGTTATTTCAAAGAGCATTGGGGCAAATACTTTTTTACCCGCCCAATGTAGCAGGCTGGCCGGGAGGCAAAAGTTGGATAGACAGCAGCACACTCATGCTTAGGTTAAGAATACCACAAATAATTACTGCAAATGAAGCCATTAATATCCGCCCAAAAAGCGACGACGACACTATGATGGGGCAAATGA
>JAYWAU010000138.1:0-5930 GCA_043782265.1 Ferruginibacter sp.
GAGTTTAGTTCGGTTTCGGGTAAGCAGGTAATGAGTGAACAGGATGCATTTACAATGGTAAAACTAATGGAAGGAGTAGTAGAAATAGGAACCGGACGATCTCTAAACAACTATGATATTCCCGCTCAAAAAGCAGGTAAAACAGGCACTACCAATGATAATGCGGATGGTTGGTTTATGGGATATACGCCCGAATTACTTGCCGGCACATGGGTTGGTTGTGATGATCCGTTTATTAGAATTTATTCAGGCACCAGCGGTGGTAACGAAATGGCTTTGCCTAAATGGGGTTATTTTATGAAAAAGGTTTATGCTGATAAGAATCTTCCTTATGGAAAAACGTTGAATTTTGAAGAACCTGCTAAAATGGCCAATAATCCAATTTATGCAGATCAAAATTTTAAAGATATTGTAAACAGTGGGGATAGCACTAATGGGGATGTTGGCAATGGAAATGCCGGAGATTTTATTGTTGATCCTACTACAGATAATAAAGTACCTGTAGTGCCTGTTGAAAGTGAATTTGGAGACCCCAAAAAAGACACTGGCTCCAAAGCCAAAACTAAGCCTGCTCTTCCTTTAACACTACCTAAGTCTCTGGAAGAAAAAAAAGATCCAAAGGCCATCATGCCTTCGCCCATAAAACCGGCAGATGATAAAAATAAGAAAGTATTGAATCCGGATAAATTGAAGTCGGCAAAAAATAATGATTATTAGTTTGAACCATACATGACATAAAAAACGAGCCATTATAAATGCGCCCGTTTTTTATTGAAATTTTCTATGTAAAATTCTCCTTTAAGTATTTTCAATCATTATCTCATCAGGTACATTTTGCCGTATCCGCTATTAAAATATTTATCTGTTTTATCTCCTTCCGATTTATATTTATCCAGTGATTTTCCATTGAGGTTTGTTATTACTCTATACAGATAAACACCATTGGCCAACTTTTGTCCATAAGCATCTGTACCATCCCATTTAAAATCCGTAATATTACGCCCTACATGTATTGGCCCTAATTCATCTTTGGTAATTTCCCGTACAACCTTACCAGTTATTGTAAGTACCTGTATCCGCAAATTCTGAGGAACTTCACTTCCTGTAACAGTAAATACAAATGCAGTAGAGGTGGTAAATGGATTGGGGTAATTCAGCATGTTACTGATCATTGGTTTATTGATGATACTAAAAGTAACCCGGTATTCCAGCTTGCCTGCTTTATTTCCAACAACATCTTTTCCCGAAACGATAAACTGGTAATCACCATCCTCTGGAAAATAAGGAAGAAAGTCTATAGACGCTGTATTTTCTCCATTTGCTAAATTGGCAGGATTAAACCTAACAGAATCACCAAAAAAGTAATTGCGCAAAACCCCATCCGGATAACGAACCTGTACCTTTAACAATGCGGTATCACTAAGTGCAAGAAAATGGCTTTCATCTTTTAACTTAACCAATATATGTGGCTTAGCTGCAATTATATCCCTGTTAAGAATATGCACTCCGTCAAAAGTTACATCTAGTGCAGGGTTAAACTTGTCTTCTTTTACATAAAAACTTTTAAAAATAAAGTTGTTATATAAATACTGCTCGGGTTGATCATTATCTGGATTGATCATTACATACAAGGTATTGTTTCCAGGAAAATCCTTAGTATCAATGCTGTAATTTACCATCAATGTATCGCCTGAAACCAATGCCTTCTTTTTACTTATCGCAACTGCATGAGATACATTATTGCGATCGGTTATTACAAATTTAACTTTTAAACTATCGAATGCAACCGGACTGATATTTTTAAAGGCAAGTGCAAAATTAATTTTATCACCCTGCTCAACTGAATCCCTCATAGTATAAACAATATTGGGTGCCACCACTCCCTCCGGTACATAATCTGCATTTATTGTCCAGTATTTTAACTGGTTAGGGGTTGTATAAGCATCATCTGTGTTTACCATTATCAATTTAATGTAAGGATAGGTTGCTGCATCTACAAAACTTAGCGTGGTGTCAGTAGCTGGGTTTACTGTTGCAACCAACGTTTCTGTTCCGGTAGATGTTATGCCCAATACTTGAATTGATACAATATCCTTCATGGTATTATCAATACTTTTCCCGGACCAATGTAAAGATTTCCAGGCTTTTGCCGGACCAAATGAAGGTGACTGAATTGTACCGGAGGTGTATTTTGTTGGCATCGAAAAAGAAGCTGAAATCTGGTCTGATGGAAGTGCTCCCATTCTTGTTTTTGGTTGATAAGAGGGCGTATTTTTTCTGAAAAAATATACAAAAGGAAGATTACGTGTAAAACTATCAATCTGGTTAAACCCGATCGATTTTAATTTATGGTATAAAGAATTACCAGCTCCCAGCGTTGTCTGGTCTGTTTGCCAATCACTTATAAAAGATGTATTTGAAGTCATACCCAAATTAGTAATTGACACATACATGCCACTGGGAATACTATCAATAAAATCCATTGCTCTCTTTCGGAATTTTAGACTGTTATAAGGGAATTCAAAAAAGTTTCGCTTATAACCTGAATATGGATCACGTTGACAGACGGGAAAACTTCCAAAACGACCGGAATTTTCACCGGTGAGCGGATTTACAGTATTAAAATTTCCCCAAGGTTGCAATGTGGTACTATCATACACAAAAAATTGTAAGACCCCATATTGACAACCATAAAAATCTAATTGAGAGAAATCAAGGTTTACATTAATTCGCTCATAGCTTGTATATGGATATACACCGGTATTTATGGTTAGGGTACGCTGAATATTCTTATATCGAAAAACCCTGTCACTATCCAGACTAATAGTATTGCTGTACGAACTTTTTGTATGCTGAAAATAATGAGACTGGTTAAATCCGCTACCACCATTAGGCAGGTAAACAAAAGAAAATGAATTCCAAATTTGCTTTGCTCCGTTTAATGGTACAATGGAGGTTCGCCAATAATAAACTGTACTATCTGTAAATGTTACATTGGTTGGTTTAAACTCAATTGGGCCTCCAATACCATTTGCTGAATATTGTTTCTTAAAGGGAGAGTTAAATAATTCTGTTGTATCCAACTCCATCAGGTATTGACGCTGACTACTTAAAGCATCGGCTGTAGAAGCAACAAAACTTATATCCTGTTTATTTACAATTGAATAATTGTAGGGAGAAACAGGTCTTATTTCGTCTTCCAGAATATAAAATTCTTTTGTGATGGTGTTGTTTGTTTCTGACAACTCTTTAGTAGTATTATCAGCATCCAGTGAAACAATTAATTTATTTAACCCTTTATCCGTTGTAGGATTAATAAGCAAAGTAAAATTTAAAGAATCAGTATTTTTTATAGCCGGAACAAGCTGGTTAAATATAATCTTGGTAGAATCATTGGGTAGTTTTCTGGTTATTAAAACCCTAATTGAATCTTTGGTTACTTTACCAATATTCATCATTTTAATATCAACTTTAAAACTATTATCTGCTACTGAAATAACAGTTGGACTAACTTTAACAAGTGGATCTTCAATTACATAATCTGGCAGTGTAAATGCATTTATTCTAATGGCAGGATCTCCATGAAGGTTAAGTTCTTCCAGGTGTATTCGGGTATAAAAATCCAGGGTTTGCGGATTATTTCCCAAAGATTGGCAAACTGCCTTAAGCTGGTTGCCTATAGTATTACCGTATAAATCAAGTGCTATATTTTTATATAATTGAGCATTAAAAAAGTTCAAAAATGGTGGGATGCCTAAGTGTGTACTTGCAATAAAACCGATACTTCCACGCTGATCTGCCAAAACATATTTTTCTGAAAGTGAAAGACTTCCAGATAAACGGCTTGGGTCGAAAGTATAGAAATTTCCTGCGCTGCAACCGCTTACATTAAAAAAAGGATACTTCCCCTGGTTGGTATATATTTCAGGACTGCTTAAATTAAAGGCCAGTGTATTTGCTGATGAGTGACCGAAATATTGAATCAAACTTACACCTTGGTTTATCAACTGCTCAATTCGTTCGCCATTTGCCTGCTCTACCGCAGAGGAAGAAGCCTTTACAAATGTTTCAACATGTGCCCCAAAGGCTGTATCTACCATAGCTCTTTCATAATCATTGAGGTAATTTACAAATAAATCACTCTCCTGACTATCTGCACCACCGGCAACATTAATTACATTTTTCATCCATCCTTTATCTTCAATTGTTTGGCTGGCTGAAGCTTGGGCGAGTTCGTATTCTTTAACTTTATTCAGGTAATATTTAATTTCTGTACCATTGATAGCGGCCAATCGGCCAATCGGAATTATTGGAACGTTTGTACCGGGAGCACAGGATAATAATACATCAGAAGCAGGCCAACCAAAGGTTTGTACCAAATCAATTTTATCAATTGTAGGGTCAGCTTCATATTGCTTATAATCAACAGAATTCATCCCTCTTCCAATTATAAAAATATATTTTGGGGTAACACTAAATTGCTGGCTGGCAAACCTGATAAAGTCGCGTATAGCAGCCGGATGTTTTTTTATACCAAAACCAAATTGGTCAGTCAGTTCATCTATTGAAATTATCTGAGGATGAAAACTACCACCTGCTGTAGAGGTCCTGTATTTTTTATATTCATCAACATAATTCACACCATTACCATCATTGTACAAAGAAGGGTGACTAATAATAATATAATCACCCTGATTGGAAACGGTGTTAAAATTAGTGAATGCTTTAGCTGTTACTGTATTTACTGCTGTAATATTGCCCGCCTCCTGATTTACAAGGTAAAACTTTCTTACTGCTATTGATGAACCTGGCAGGGCAAACCTAACTTTACCCGGCACTGAAATATCTCCCACTAATCTTATCCCATCAGTAACAGCATACAAAACCGGCGCAGTTCCGCCGACATTAAAATTATCTATAACAAGAAAATTTCCATTCGGCGATGCCTTTAATTCAAAGTAGAAATTTTTTTCGTTATTAAAATTAAATGTTGCAGGATAAGTAAGTGTCATTTCTCCAACCACTATACGATCATTGCCATTTGCAACGCCAGGAGGAGGTGTATATCCGTTTACACCAACCTGAAGATTGTCCACATTTGGAAGTATACTTAAGGGCAAATTATCTACCTGTTTTTTTACCTTAGCGTAGTACTTCAGTGGCACGTCATCAAAGAGTTTAGTATTATAAAAATTAACCCTCAAATTTCTTGCATATAAAGCATTACCAAATGCTGAAATATAAAAGGATACACTATTGGCTGGCCCTGCTGTGTAAACATTTAAATTAGTAAAATTCTGGTAAAGATCGCAGCCATTACAAGGTGCAATATTAGGACTGGTATAACCTTCGCCAGCATCATAGGAGGAAGAGAAAACGGTTTCCCCCACATAATTACCAAGCCCACGGTTGTATTGATCTCTATATGCAGCAGTTACTTTACGCATAAAATAAGCATCCGGAGCTAGTGTATTTCCGGCTACATTATTTACAGCAGTTGTAAATCTTAAATTGTTGCCTGCCTGGTTAATTGTTAAAAAATAAGTAGCAGTATCCGTATGCAAACTAAAACTATCCGACAGTTGATTGCTTGTATCACGATACAAGGCTTTATCAGGTTTACCATCATTTCTTTCGCCCCAAAATTCAATATAATCAGTAGCCGCCAAAGCCCCGCTTAACACAGAAGTAAAAACAGGAACCTGTGCTCCGTTGCGCCATAATTGAAATTGCTCAGCAGGGGTATTACCTAAACCTGCTGTTGCCAATGTAGGTTGGTTAATACGGTAGACGCCACTTTTTCCTACTTTAAATTTAAAGTAAGTCTTACTGTAATCAATCCAACTATTATTAAGTTGTGCATGAGTTATAGTAACACAAAGTAAAAAAAGTGGCAGTAATAATTTTTTCATCTTGCAGTATAATTAGTT
>JAYWAU010000139.1:0-5921 GCA_043782265.1 Ferruginibacter sp.
CCGGATAGAAAGCGGCAAAATTTTTTGCGCATCATTTGTAAAATAAGCTGTAAGGAATGCGCCACCGAACTGGAAGCCATTATACTGGAAAGTACAGAAATAAAACGCTTGTGGCCCAAATACAATTACAGCCAAAAGCAACCGGCACAAAAATTTGCTTTGTATATGTTTGAGGATGGCCGCGGCTACCAGCGTTTGGCAATTGATAAAAAGAAAAAAAATGTTCCATATCTACACTCCTTTAATTTATTACACGAAGGTTTAGTGATGTTAAAAAAAATGGCAGAAGAATTTGAACTGCATGAAAAATTATGTTTTATTGACAAAACTCCTTTTTCTGAACTTGACTATACCTCATTGGAATCTCCACTCACTTACAATCAAAAAATAAAAAATGCTGTGGAAGCTCTGGAAGAAAAGTTACCCACATTTGCCGTGATGGATAAAGGGATTAAAGAAGAAGAAAAATTGTGTTTGTTAATTGAACGGGGAAGTTTTTGGGGGATGGGTTATATGCCTTTTAATACCGTTATTACTTCAACGGTTGAACTGAAAACCTATTTAAATCCATATGCAGATAATGATACCATACGAAACAGCATCTATTCGTTTATAGAAAAAAATCCTGATAAGCGGATTAGTTTAGTTTCATCTTCTTTAGTCATTCGTAATTAAATTTTCACTTTTTTCTTTCCAGTCACACCACTATTTTCGCAGCCCGATTTTAAAAGAAGAAACTTTATGTCAGATTTCGTACAACCGATAGCACAAAAATTAAATATAAAATTACAACAGGTAGGAGCGGTGTTGAGTTTATTTGAAGAAGGCGCCACCATACCGTTTATTGCCCGTTACCGCAAGGATAAAACCGGTGCTTTGGATGAAGTGCAGATTCAAAAAATTCAGGATGAAGCCAAATTTTTAAAAGAGTTTCATGAGCGTAAAACCTTTATCGAAAAGACCATTACCGATCAGGAAAAAATGACGGAAGCGTTACAGGCAAAAATCAATAAAGCAACTACCCTTGCAGCGCTGGAAGATATTTACCTGCCCTATAAACCAAAAAGAAAAACAAAGGCACAAACGGCAAGGGAAAATGGGTTGGAGCCATTGGCCAATACTTTGCTGGAACAAAAAGATATTGACCCTATTGCCATTGCCACCAGCTTTATCAACGAAATAGTATTGGATGGAGATGCTGCCTTACAAGGAGCAAGAGACATTATTGCAGAGCAGATAAATGAGGATGCACAGGTAAGAGCCAAGCTACGTAAGTTGTTTGAAACGGAAGCTACATTGCAAAGTAAAGTAGTTACAGATAAAGAAGCCGAAGGCATTAAGTACAAAGACTATTTTGATTTTTCTGAACTCATTTCTAAAACACCTTCGCACAGGATACTGGCAGTGTTGCGTGGATTTTTGGAAGGCTTTTTACGTATTGCAATTTCACCTGCCGATGAAACTGCGTTGGAATTGATTGAAACCTTGTACATAAAAGGGATGAGCGCCTGCAGCGACCAGTTACGCAAAGCTGTTAAGGATGCCTACCGCAGGTTATTGCAACCCAGTCTTGAAACTGAATTCAGGACGGCATTAAAAACAAAAGCAGACGAAGAAGCCATCAATGTTTTTGCAGAAAATCTTCGACAGTTATTGTTGAGTTCACCCATTGGCAGTAAAAGAATTTTGGCGATAGATCCTGGTTACAGAACAGGCTGCAAAGTAGTTTGTCTTGATGAAAAAGGAGAGTTACAAAAAACTGATCTCATCTTTCCGCATGAGCATAACAGGGTTGCTGCGGAAGAAATTAAAATAAGGAATTTAGTACAGCAATATGGCATTGAAGTGTTTGCCATTGGTGACGGAACAGCAGGAAGAGAGACCGACAATTTCATTAAAAAATTAAACCTAGGCTTACCGGTATTTTTAGTCAATGAAGATGGCGCTTCTATTTACTCGGCATCAGAAATTGCAAGAGAAGAATTTCCCAATGAAGATATTACCGTTCGTGGTGCAGTAAGCATCGGCAGAAGATTAATGGACCCATTGGCAGAGTTGGTAAAGCTGGACCCAAAAAGTATTGGTGTGGGGCAGTACCAGCATGATGTAAACCAGTTTAGGTTGAAAGAACGGCTGGATGCAACTGTAATCAGTTGTGTAAATAATGTAGGCGTAAACTTAAATACGGCCAGTAAACATTTGCTGAGTTATGTAAGTGGTATCGGCGGTACCCTCGCCGATAATATTGTAAAATACAGGAACGAAATTGGCAAATTTTCCAGTCGCAAGCAATTATTAAAAGTGCCACGCCTTGGTGGCAAAGTTTTTGAACAATGCGCCGGTTTTTTGCGTATTAAAGAAGGAGAAGATTTACTTGACCAGAGTGCAGTACATCCTGAAGCATATCCTGTTGTTGAGGCAATGGCAAAAGATTTGGGTGTTGATGTAAAATCGCTGATAGGCAAAGAAGAATTATTAAAAAAAGTGGAAGCAAAAAAATACGTTACTGAACAAATTGGTGAACTTACTATTAGGGACATACTTAATGAATTAAAAAAACCGGGGCTTGATCCAAGGAGTGAAGCGCAGGCTTTTGAGTTCGCTAACATCTACAGTATTGACGATGTTAAAATTGGTATGGAAGTGCCGGGCGTAGTTACCAACATCACCAGGTTTGGAGCTTTTATTGATATCGGTGTAAAGCAGGACGGACTTGTGCATGTGTCAGAAATTTCGCATACTTATATCACGGATCCAAACGAAGTGTTGAAATTGAACCAACACGTAAAAGTAAAAGTGTTGGAAGTAGATGCAGTAAGAAAACGGATTGCCCTTTCCATTAAACAAACGGAGGAAATTCCTGCAAGAAGCCAGCGTCCAAAATTTCAGGGGCAGCCGGCAGCCAGGCCTCAAAAAAATATAGCCGAATTACCTATGAATGATGCGCTGGCTGCACTTAAACAAAAGTTTGGGCGATAGTTTTTGTTTAAAGATTTTCCGCTTATTTATGATAAGTGAAATAGTTTCAATTTTCAATATTTTTTTATACCCAATTGGTCTAAAAAATGTGTAAAAAAATAGCATATCTCACGCAATACAATATGCACAAAGGTTACAGGCGATATTAACAAATTGTGTTATTAACTTTTTGTGTACGAAATTGAAACCCATAGTACTATTGCAATAGTTCTTGTAAATGTTGTTCAGGTAACAAAAATACCAGTAAAAAATTAATAGGGAACTCTAAAATTCATGGACTGTTGCGCAACTGTAAGTAACGCTATTGATCAGTTTCCTGAGCAGGTAACAGGATTAGTTACAAGTCAATTACCTGCCTGAAGAAACAAGTGCAACAGCCTCGCAATAAGGATACCGGCATTTAAATAGTTTAACCCAATGCAATCAGCCCGGGTTTACTGTCGATGGTCGTTTTTAAGATTGCGTTTATAATAAAAGAAAAATACGATCATTAATATGTCAAACAACACCAGCAGCAACGAATTGCTTTTAAGAGAAAACAAAGACCGTTTTGTTATTCTTCCGATCAACTATCCAAAAGTTTGGGAAATGTATAAAAAGCATGAAGCCAGTTTTTGGACGGCGGAAGAAATAGATTTAAGTAGCGATCAAAAAGACTGGGATAATTTGAATGATGGCGAACGTCATTTCATTAGCCATATACTTGCTTTTTTTGCTGCGAGTGATGGCATTGTAAATGAAAACCTGGCGGTTAATTTTATGAGCGAAGTGCAGTTGCCGGAAGCAAGGTGTTTTTATGGCTTCCAGATAATGATGGAAAATATCCATTCAGAAACCTACGCCTTACTGATAGATAATTATATAAAAGACCCGAAGGAAAAGCAACGTTTGTTTCATGCAATCGACACGGTGCCTGCGGTAAAGAAAAAAGCAGAATGGGCCTTGCGCTGGATTGATAAAGGAAACTTTGCAGAACGCCTGGTAGCATTTGCTGCAGTAGAAGGAATTTTCTTTAGTGGTAGTTTTTGCTCTATTTTCTGGATGAAGAAAAGAGGCTTAATGCCGGGATTAACTTTCAGCAATGAATTGATTAGCCGTGATGAAGGACTGCATTGTGAGTTTGCCTGCTTGCTCTACAATATGCTGGAAAATAAATTAACAAAAAACGAAGTGTTTACCATAATTGCCGATGCTGTTGCCATTGAAAAAGAATTTGTAACGGATGCCTTACCAGTCGCCTTGATTGGTATGAACGCCAAACTGATGCAGCAATACATTGAATTTGTAGCCGATCGCTGGCTGGCAGAACTGGGTTACCCCAAAATGTTCAACGCCACCAATCCATTTGATTTTATGGAAATGATTTCCCTGCAGGGCAAAACCAACTTCTTTGAAAAAAGAGTGGGTGATTACCAAAAAGCAGGTGTGATGGGTACAAAAGAATCACAGGCATTCTCCCTCGAAGAAGACTTTTAAAAAAGTAATTAACATCTGTGGAAATTATTAAAATGTCCGAATTCGTTTTATTTGGTAGTTTCCGTATCTGAAAGATTTTAAAGTAAGAAACAACTTTTCCCCTCTATATAAAGTTTAGATAGCTATGCATGTACACAAAAGAAATGGTAAAAAGGAAACCATTAAATTCGATAAAGTAACAGCCCGTATTGAAAAATTATCTTACAGTTTAAGCCCGTTGGTAAACGCCATAGATGTTGCCAAAAAAGTAATTGAAGGTATTTACGACGGTGTGCCTACCACCGAGTTGGATAACCTCGCTGCGGAAACAGCAGCGTCACTTGCCACCAAGCATCCCGACTATGCTATTTTAGCATCAAGGATTGCAGTAAGTAACCTGCATAAAAATACCATCAAATCTTTTTCAGAAACGATGAAGAAATTGTACCTGTATGTTGATAAATCAAATGGCAAAAAATCGCCGTTGATTGCGGATGATGTATGGCAGGTAATAGAAGAAAATGCTGAAGTACTGGACAGTACTATTATATACGATCGTGATTTTAGTTTTGATTATTTCGGTTTCAAAACGTTGGAAAAAGCCTACCTGTTAAAAGTAGATGGTAAAATAGTTGAGCGTCCGCAACATATGTTTATGAGGGTGGCACTGGGCATTCACAAAACAGCTATTGACAGCGTTATTCAAACGTATAACCTTTTAAGTGAGCGTTGGTTTACACATGCTACACCAACTTTATTTAATGCCGGTACCCCCAAGGCACAAATGAGCAGTTGCTTTTTGCTGACCATGAAGGAAGACAGCATTGATGGTATTTATGATACGTTAAAACAAACAGCAAAGATCTCCCAAAGTGCCGGTGGTATTGGGTTAGCTATACACGACATTCGTGCAACAGGAAGTTATATTGGTGGTACCAATGGTACCAGCAATGGTATTGTACCAATGCTTAGAGTGTTTAATGATACAGCCCGTTATGTAGACCAGGGCGGCGGCAAACGCAAAGGCGCCTTTGCTATTTATTTAGAACCATGGCACGCAGATATATTTTCTTTTTTAGACCTGAGAAAAAATCATGGTAAAGAAGAAATGCGTGCAAGGGATTTATTTTACGCCTTGTGGATTTGTGACCTGTTTATGAAAAGGGTGGAAGCCGATGGAGAATGGAGTTTGTTTTGCCCTAACGAAGCACCGGGCTTAAGCGATTGTTATGGCGAAGCATTTGAAACATTGTACACTCAATACGAAACAGAAGGAAGGGCAAGAAAAACTATCAAGGCACAGGAACTTTGGTTTGCTATTTTAGATTCGCAAATTGAAACCGGCACGCCTTACATGTTGTACAAGGATGCAGCCAACAGCAAGAGCAATCAGAAAAACCTGGGTACAATTAAAAGCAGTAACCTTTGTACAGAGATTATTGAATATACAAGTCCTGATGAAGTAGCGGTTTGTAACCTTGCTTCTA
>JAYWAU010000140.1:0-5921 GCA_043782265.1 Ferruginibacter sp.
ATGTAAACATTTTGTGGTAAATGATCAATTATCTCTTTGGCAATTACCTGCCATGTTTGGCCCTCGTATTGGCGCTCCCTTATTTCTTTATCAAAATAAGTAACTACCCTGTTATTGGTAGTGGCAATATAATCCCATTCCTCTTCGCAATAATCCCTTACTCCTATCTGCACCAGTTTTTTTAGCTGGGGTATTTCCTCCAGCGAATTATACATAATGGAAGCATGAGAGTAGTTAAAATTTTCGTATGCTTTTCTAAGGTCGCAATGAGCATCAATTTGCAGAATACCAAAATCGCCCTGCTTTTCGGCTATTGCTTTATAAAATCCCAGCGGAGTGCTGTGGTCGCCACCCAACAGACCTACCAGTTTTCCTGCATCCAGCAAATCTTTTGTTTGCTCGTATACCCAATCATTAAGGAAAGCACTGCCCGCATTTACTTCTTTTAGGGTTTTACACATAAACTTGTTGTCATTTACGTCCTCCCCTTCTGAAATATAATTGATGTACAACTCTGCTTCTTTACGCAGGTAATCGCTCTTCATCAATATCTTTTTATCACAAGGCCGCATAAAAAACCCTTGTTTCCAGGCATCTTTTAGTTCAGGGTCAAACAGGTCAACCTGCAGACTGGCTTTAAAAACATGCTCCGGAGCCCTTGCTGTGCCAGCATTGTAGCTCACCGTAACTTCCCAGGGAATGGGTATTATAACCAACCGGGCATCTTCTTCTGAAAAAGGTAAACCAAAAATATTATTGTTGGGATTACCAACTGAATTAGGATCAAACGTAGAGAGGTCTGTCATCGCAAAAAATTAGTTAAAACAATTGCCAGGTTTGCCTTGGCAAAAACGGCTGCAAAGATAAGTGTATATGCAATAAAACTAAATGAGATTATTAATAAGATATGCACCTTTAAAACTGCTTTTTTGCCTGATAAAATAAAAGTTTACAGCTTGTTTTGTGTTACCTTTGCGGCGTAAAACTTTATCGTTATGAAAAGATCACACATTGTTATTTTAGTTGCCATCGCCATTGCCATTGGAGCGTTGATTATGCTTTCGGTTGATTTTTCTACTTACGATACAGTTGCCTCCGCAAGACAAAAGCAAGGCAAGTATGTTCACCTTATTGCAAGGTTAGACAAAAGCATTCCAATGGACTATGATCCTGCAAAAAATCCTAATTATCTTGCTTTTTCTGCTAAAGACAGTTTGGGTAATGTAACCAAAGTGGTATATCACAATACCAAACCTGCAGAACTGGAACAAAGCGAAAGGATTGTATTAAAAGGTAAAATGCAGGGTGATGTTTTTGAATGCAGCGATATTTTATTGAAATGCCCAAGCAAATACAAAGACGATAAGAAAGTATTAGAGAAAACTGTAGGAGAAAAGATGTAAGCAGCGTCAATTGTCAATCAACAATGCAAATAATGCATATTAATTTACACTTGCTGCCAGGTAAATAAAAAAATTTAAAGGATTAAAAGATAAACAAATTACACATGCAATTTGAAGGAGAACACCTAAGGATCGGACAATTGGGACATATTTTTATTTTGATTGCTTTTACAGCTTCCCTTCTTGCTTCAATTGCTTATTTTATTGCTTCCCGAAAAAATGATGCTGTCGAAAAACTTTCCTGGATAAAATATGCAAGAGTTAGTTTTTATGTACAAAGTATTGCAGTGGCAACTGTATTTGGCTGCATCTTTTATATTTGTTCGCACCATTACCTCGAATACCTTTACGCCTACAAACACACTTCAAAAGAATTAGAATTTAAATACCTGCTGGCATGTATCTGGGAAGACCAGAGTGGTAGTTTTTTATTGTGGACCATCTGGCATTGTGTGCTGGGTATTTTACTGATTAAAAAAACGAAGGAATGGGAAGCGCCTGTAATGACGGTGGTAAGTTTTGCACAGGTATTTTTAGCCTTAATGATAATGGGTGTTTATATTTTTGGCACCAAGATAGGTAACGGTCCATTTGTATTAACAAGAAACGAAATCAACGGACCTATTTTTGGCAGAAAGGATTATTTAAGTTTAATAAAAGATGGTGTAGGCCTAAATGTTTTGCTGCGCAATTATTGGATGGTTATACACCCACCCATTTTATTTTTAGGTTTTGCTTCCACCATTGTGCCCTTTGCATTTGCTTATGCCGGCATACAAACCAAACGTTTTGGCGATTGGGTAAAACCCGCCTTGCCGTATGCATTGTTTAGCGGCGCTGTATTAGGCGTTGGTATTATGATGGGAGGAAAATGGGCGTATGAATCTTTGTCTTTTGGCGGTTACTGGGCTTGGGATCCTGTTGAGAATGCTTCCCTTGTGCCATGGCTGATTATGATTGCGGGTCTGCATACCATGGTTATTTTTAAAGCTACCGGCCACTCCTTAAAAGCAAGTTATTTATTTGCCATCCTTAGTTTTGTATTTGTACTCTACTCTACCTTTTTAACAAGAACTGGTATCTTAGGCGATACTTCTGTACATGCTTTTACTGAAGCTGGCAGGGCAATGAATGTTTTGATTTTATCTTTTTTAACAGTCTTTACAATTCCTTCCCTTGTATTATTTTTTATTAATTTTAAAAATATCCCTGTAATACCAAAAGAAGAAACCACCAGCTCAAGAGAATTCTGGATGTTTATTGGTTCACTCGTTTTCTTTTTATCGGCCTTGTTTATTATAGCTAAAACATCTTTACCTGTTATTAACTCTGTGTTTGGTACCAAACTGGCCCCGCCTGAAGATGTAGAATTTTCTTACAATAAAGTAATGGTGCTGGTGGCAATAATTATTGGATTGTTAAGTGCCATCACCCAATATTTAAAATACAAAAGCACACCTTTTAACACCACGCTTAAAAAGCTGGCCGTACCAACTTTAATTGCTGCTGTTATTACCGCTTTGCTGGCCGTGTTTTATCCTTTTACTTATTACAAACAGGGACCAGGTTTTTTAGGTGCTTTGTATGTTGCCTTATTTGCTTCCATCTATTCGGTGGTAGCCAATGCAGGTTATATCTGGACCGGACTGCATGGTAAATTAAAGTCAGCAGGCAGCTCTATTGCTCACCTTGGCTTTACTTTAATGATTGCCGGTATGCTTGTATCTGCAGGTAATAAAGAAGTAATTAGTACAGAAAAATTTAAAGATTTTGAAATACCAATGGGTATTGATCCCCTTACAAAACAACAGGATGTTGCGGCAGAAAATATAAACCTTATCCGGCAGGTATCTAAAAAAATGGGACCATACGATGTAACCTATTTAAACGATAGCGCAGGCCACGAAACAGGTAAACGTTTTTATCATTTACTGTTTCAAAGAAAAGACCCGGCTACTAAAAAGATTTCAGAATCATTTGTACTTAGCCCTGATGTGTACCTCATGAAAAATAACAACATGAGCAGTAACCCGGATACAAAAAATTATTTGTCGCATGATGTATTTACCTACATCTCGTATGCCTTAAATCCAGACAGGGAAAAAGATACCACTACTTTTAAAATACATGAGGTTGCCGAAGGTGATACCATTTTGTATTCAAAAGGATTTATGGTGTTGGATAGTGTTACAAAAAACCCGGCCACCAATAAATTCCATATTCCACTTACCGGCCCGGCTGTAACTGCAAACATTACCATTTCAGGGGAAGAAAACATGCAGTACAAAGCTGCGCCAATGATACTGATTGACAGCCTTGGCATTAACCAGATAGACGATACAGTATATGCACAAAATTTGTACATAAAATTTGCAGGCATAACAGCAGATCAGAAAAAGCTTAAAATAGCCGTAAAAGAATCTGACAAAATGATTGATTTCGTAACACTGAAAGCCTACATTTTCCCTTACATCAATTTGGTGTGGATAGGATTGGTGGTAATGGCAATCGGCCTCATCATGAGTATGATCAGCAGGGCAAAAATTTCATCTAAAACCGGCGCCGCTATCCTTGTATTTGTTTCAGTGGCGTTGTTCTATATGTTTATGCTGGCGAATTAGTTTGTCACAGTTTTACGTTTTCTCCCTGCCTGTTACTGCTGAATAAATTAGTACGCAAGGTCCCTGGCAAACGCACTTACCCCGACACGGACTTTACAAAAAACAAAATTTACACTATTACAATGGTACTCATTTATAGTGCAGCAATTTACTTGCCCAGGGTATAAAAAATTGAAAGTTGGGAGCATCCATATGTCCGCTATCATGTTGTCGCCATGCTAGTTCACCCTCCAGCATACCGGTAAGTACAGGTGGCATTTTTTCTTTCAAATAGTCATTAGAAACACCAATGTCTTTAACACCTAATAATTTAAAAACTGAACCTGCGGCAACAGTAGCCATATAACTTCCCTGCTGATCTAACCATTTTGCATCTCCTTTTTCGGGTATGCCATAACTTATAAAAGTTGGACGGGGTGCACAAAGTGCTATCAGTTCATGCGAATCTACAGGTAAATCACAACCTGTTTTATTGCCAAATCCTGCTTCAGCTGCACCATACTTCAAATAGTTACCTGCCATCCAATGATACTCGCCACTACCGGTAAGGCTTTCAACTGCTTCTCCAAATGTACGACGGTGCAAGGTAGTGCCCCCTTTACCAGAAGAGCCAATTAAACCAACTGCAAAACGGGGCTCAAATGCAAGTGCAACCAAAGCTGCCTTTCCATACCGTGACACGCCTTCAATCCCAATTTTTTTTGCATCAACCATTGTATCTGTTTCAAAATAATCCAATCCACGTGCAGCTCCCCATGCCCATGCCCGTAGTGCACCCCAATCTGTTGGTTTACGGGGCTGACCTTTATTTACCAGGCCAATGATACCTCTTGTAAGACCACTACCATTATCTGCCTGGATACTTGCAGGATCAATGGTAGCATATCCCCAGCCTGCTGCTAATAACTGTTCAGTTGGAGATGAATCTCCGGTTGCAGGCGGAGCAAAAAAGTTAACACCCGGTAACCTTGTAATGGGCGAGTATGCAGGGTATTGGTCAAATATTGCTTTCACCTCCGGGTTGTTTTTAATCAACATTGCTTTAAAAGCAGTATTAATTTTTTCCATCTCTTCCGGTGAGGGTTGTGCAGGCGAAGGAAAGGAAGGACGGCCAAACATCATTAAAACTGGAACAGGCCCTTTTACATTCACAGGCAATACCAACATCATATTGATATCTACATTTATCAAAGGGTAGTTACTGTTATCAACATGCCCAACTAACTGTTTTGCTATTACAGGTGTTCTACCAACAAATTCTCTGTCGGTAACTTTTACTAACCAGGTTACAACCGGAATTTTTTTAGGCAGCCTGCCATAAATTTCCCGTTCAAAATCTTCCAGCAGTTCCGGTCTGCGCTGCTGCAGCCATATGTCGGCTGATGTTACCTTACTGCCATTTTTTAGCGTTAATACATCAGGCAATTGGGGGCAGGGGTTCGCTATTGTTTCATCATAGTTTGCATGATTGGGTGCTTTTTCATCACCGCTCGGTCCCGGTCTTAAATTTTTTATTCCGAGTTGCTTCAGCATATTATCATGATCCTGTTGAGCAGTAAACATCCTAAGTGGTGGATATTTACTACTATCAATTTTTGCAATTTGAGCAAATGATATTTTTGCACAAACAGCCATCAGCAATATAAAAGTAACTCGTATCATATTTAAGGATGCTTAATTAAATAAATAGTAGCTAAAGATACAATCAAGTCTGCTGCCCTTAAAACTTTTGTCATTCCAGCAACAGCTTCCGAGTTTTTTCATTTAATCGCTACTTTTAGAACTGGGTAGTTAGATTTGTTGAAATACCTGTTGGAGATGGATAGTATTTATAACGCTTACAAAATGGGCCGAACAAGCTTCACGACAATGAGAGGGATTTATTTGGATTTCAGGC
>JAYWAU010000141.1:0-16129 GCA_043782265.1 Ferruginibacter sp.
GAGATAACAAAATAAGATTTCACAAATACTTTACCATACACATTTTACAGCCTGCCTGTTTTAAGTTAGTTTTGCAACCAACATAAAATGAAAAAATTAGACAAGTACATACTAAAAAGTTTTTTAACCACTTTTGTCTTTTGCATTATCCTTTTTACTGTAATTGTCGTTGTAATTGATACCAGCGAAAAAACGGATGATTTCCATAAATCCGGCTTATCACTCTGGACGATTATTACAGAGTATCATTTGGGTTTTATTCCGCATATTGATGCCATGTTATTTCCCTTGTTTGTTTTTATTGCAGTTATTTTTTTTACGGCAAAATTGGCAGATCGTTCAGAGGTAATCGCCATATTAAGCAGTGGCGTAAGTTTTAGGCGTTTTTTGGTTCCATACTGGATAGGTAGTTTTTTTTTAGCGACTGTTTTATGGCTTGCTTACCAGTTTGTATTGCCCCGGGCCAATACCATTTGGGGTGTTTTTCAGGCAAAATATATTGATGTAAACTTTGGCAACAATGAAAATAAATCTTTTTTGCAAAACTATTATTTTCGGATGGATTCCAATACCTATGCCGGCTTACGTACTTATGACACATTCAGCAAAACAGGAGCTAATTTTTTTATACAGGAGTTTAAAAAAAATGAACTAGTTTACAATCTTCGGTGCGAAAATATAGCATGGGATACTACTGTAAGAAAATGGAAGTTAACCAATGTACAACAACGCATATTCAATGGCTACAAAGAAACTATTCGTCACAACCCCTCATTACTGATTAATTATAATTTTAAGCCAACAGACCTTCGAAGGGATGATTACTTAAAAGACAGGTTATCTACTGTAGAGTTGAATAACCTGATTAAAATGGATAAGATGCGGGGCTCTGAAGATATTAATACATTGCTTGTAGAGCGGTATAACAGGGATGCTATTCCGGCTTCGGTGATTATTTTAACACTGATTGGTGCTACGCTTGCTTCCCGGAAAGTTAGGGGAGGTAGTGGATTACACCTTGCTGTTGGTGTGGTGCTTAGTGTATTGTATATTTTATTTGGAAAGTTTTCACTGGTATTTGCGACAAAAGGTAATTTTACTCCTTTTCTAGCTGCCTGGCTACCCAATATTTTATTCGGCTTGATTGCATACTATTTGTACAGACGGGCATCACGGTAGCTTTTTTGTAAGCCCTTCAAGCTGTCCATCTATTTTTTTATTCCATAATTCCTGCTCCGATGCCACCTGGCTATTTTTAGTTTCGCTGTCGTAAGCATTTTGCATTATTAACAATTCTAAATGGGTTTGGTAATATATTTTTTCAATTACTTTGCTATAATCGTTCATTGTATAGCTTGCATTTTTTAAATTTCGTATAAACTGTAGCGCATGGATATACGCAATGTCAAAGTGATGTTGCTCATGATTTAAAATGTACGCAGTTCTTCTGTCATCTTTAACCCAGCTATCCGCTATTGAAAAATTACAGTTTACTGAGATTTTTAAAGTAGCGATATTCCCCTCCGATAGAAACACCATTTTAAAACCAATACCTGCGTTGGTTATTGCCGCTGCATCACTGGAGGCAACCGGCGTTCCTTTAAAATCTTTCCATGTTAATTTTACTGCAGGATTATAAAAAATTAGCGGCTTGATTGTCGCTGCATCCGAAGGAATGTAATTTACTTCTACATTTAGTTTTTGTGCTTCAGCTGCAAGTGAACTCATTAAGGTTATAAAGAGAAAAGGGATATATTTTTTCATAATTATTGATGAACGAAAATAACATCAAATAGTATGTTTCATTTGGTCCATGAAACAGAATTACAATTATATTAACAGGAAGCCAGCTCAGATTGCTATTCTGTATAATTAAGATCTTTACCAAAAGTCTCTTCAGTAAAATACGCTGCAATAATTGCAATCGCCATCACTATTACCCCTGTTACCCATCCTGCGGTGATATAGGGATGAGACAGATCAACAAATAAACCTTGCAACCATTTAAAGAGTAGAAATAATATTGGTAATGCCCCTCTTACCATATTGGGTACGGTAGTGGCAGCAGTAGCTCTTAAATTAGTGCCAAACTGCTCAGCAGCCATGGTGACAAAAATTGCCCAAAAACCAGTCCCAAAGCCCATTGCTGCACATATTATATACATGCCTGCAGCGGTACCATTTTGTTGATTAAAATAAAAAATGATGGAGATAATAGTGAGAGTATAAAAAATATACAAAGCCTTTTTTCTACTTCTGAACCATTGGCTAATAAACCCGGCCAACAAATCAGCAACGGAAATAAATACATAGGCATACATGGTTGATATTTTGGGTAATACTGTTTCTGTTATACCAAATTCGATTGCAAAATTATTGGAGAAGGCTACCAAAATTCCAATTACATACCATGTTGGTAAACCAATTAAAATGGCACAAATATATTTTTTAAAACGAAGGCTGTTAGTGAAAAACATAAAGAAGTTCCCCCTGCTGACGCCAGATTGTTTTGTATTGGTAAACATACTACTTTCGAATACGGATATACGCAGTATCAATAAGCAAAACCCCAAACCACCACCAATAAAATAGCAGATACGCCAGTTGAAATTTTGAGAAACAAAAAATGCAGCTACTGCACCCAGTAAGCCGATACCCGCTACCAGCGAAGTGCTTAGTCCTCTTTTTTCCTTACTAACCAGCTCAGTAACAAGGGTGATACCTGCACCTAATTCTCCGGCCAATCCAATACCGGCAATAAACCTGGTAAGCGCATATTGGTTGGGTGTTTGAACAAAGCCATTAACAATATTGGCAAGTGAATATAAAATGATGGAACCAAATAATACACTTAATCTACCTTTTTTATCACCCATTATGCCCCAGATAATGCCCCCAATTAAAAGCCCCATCATTTGTATACTTATGATAAATTCGCCCTGTGTTTTTACCTGGACTGCAGAAAGACCTAATTCTGTTAAACTATCTACCCTTACAATATTGAATAGCAATAAATCATAGATATCAACAAAATATCCAAGGGCAGCAACAAGAACGGCAATGGTAAAAATGGAAGAAGATTGTTTTGATGTAGCAGTCATTTATGGCGTATTCTTTTTTGCATTTTTCTTTTTATCGAAAAGTAGTTTTACAAATATTGGAGCGGTAGTAACCAACACAATGCCAATAACAATTACTTCAAGATGTTCTTTTAAATCAAAATGAAATGTGTTAAAAAAGAACTGTTGCAGGTAATGGCCGGCAAACAACATGGAGAATACCCAGCCAATACAACCAGCAATATTATACCAGGTAAACTTTTTGCTCTCCATACCAACGATACCTGCCACAATAGGTGCAAAGGTTCTTACAATGGGAATGAACCTTGCCATTACAATGGCACCGCCGCCATGCTTATCATAAAATTCTTTGGCTTGTAACAAATATTTTTTCTTAAAGAGTAATGTGTCTTTCCGTTCAAATAAAAACGGACCACTTTTTCTGCCAAACCAATAACCAACAAAGTTACCAATGATCCCCGCTAACGAAATTACAATTCCTAAAATTATCAGGTTTACAAAAGAGCTG
This sequence comes from Ferruginibacter sp., assembly GCA_043782265.1. Taxonomy (GTDB): domain Bacteria; phylum Bacteroidota; class Bacteroidia; order Chitinophagales; family Chitinophagaceae; genus Ferruginibacter. The sequence goes on from JAYWAU010000141.1 coordinate 3,589, forward strand.
TCTACATGTATACCCAGCCCTTTTTGCACGAGGTCGTTACTAAAAATACCTGTTACAAAAAGTAGGGAGTCGCCTGGTAAAAAAAATCCCGCAAATAAACCTGTTTCTGCAAAAACGGCAAACACAATAAACCATAAGCCGCCATTCTCAATATACCATTGTGGTTGCAGCAATTGTGTCCAATGGAAATCTAATAAAATAAAATATTGCATATAATGGGGTATCAATAATGTAAAAATAGTTGTAATTATTTATGTTCCAGTTCTCCTTCCCACTTACTAACAACAGCAGTGGCAATGCTGTTGCCTACAACATTGGTAGCGCTGCGACCCATGTCTAAAAGAGGATCAATGCCCAGCAGCAATGCAATGCCTGCTTCCGGAATATTAAAAGTAGCGAGCGTACCTGCAATTACTACCAGCGAAGCCCTTGGTACACCGGCAATTCCTTTGCTGGTAAGCATTAGCACCAGCAGCATCGTTAACTGGGTGCCTAAAGGCATGTGCATACCATAACTCTGTGCGATAAACAAAGATGCAAAAGTCATGTACATCATACTGCCATCCAGGTTGAAAGAATAACCAAGCGGTAACACAAAACTTACAATTTTGTCTTTGCAACCAAATCGTTCCAACTCCAGCATAGTTTTAGGAAAAGCCGCTTCACTGCTGGATGTGCTGAATGCAAGCAGAATGGGTTCCTTCATTCTCTTTATTAAAGTTAATACCCGCTTCTTAAGAAATATCGACCCTATTAAAATCAGGCAAATCCACAATACCAATAAGCCAAAATAAAACTCACCAATAAAAATGGAATAGGATTTTAAAATACCAATACCCTGTTTGGCAATAATTGCACTCATGGCACCAAATACTGCAAGTGGTGCAAAATTCATTACATAGCCGGTAACTTTTAAAATAATATGCGCTGTGGCATCCAGTGCTTTTACTACCGGTTTTGCAACATCGCCAATGGCGGCTGCGGCAACACCAAAAAAAAGTGCAAAAACAACAATCTGCAAAATTTCATTTTTTGCCATGGCATCAATTACACTGGCAGGAAAAACGTGGTAAAAAAAATCTTTAATTGTAAGTGCTGCTTTGTCAATACCTGTGTTAATATGGCTATCGGGTAACGGTAATTGCATTGTTTTACCAGGCTCAAAAATATTTACCAATAGCATTCCTAACAAAAGACTTAGTAAGGAAGCGCTGATAAACCAAAGCAATGTTTTTCCTCCAATGCGGCCGACTGCTTTTATGTCCCCCAGCTTAGCTACACCAACTACCAGTGTAGTAAATACCAGTGGTGCCACAATCATTTTTATTAACCTTAAAAAAATATCCGCTAAAATGCTAAACCAATCGAGTTTGGAATCCCTGGTTTTTAAACTGTTGTTTTTTTGTGCTGTAACCAGTTCTCTCTGTTGTTGTAATGTTTTATAAGCTCCTGCACTTGTGTCTGTAAACCTGCCTAATGTAATATTCAGCTGTTTAATTGAATCTGATAAAAGTTTTACATTGGATAATGCAATTGCTTCATCGGATGTATTTAGCAACCTGCCTTCTGCTGCCTTTTTCTGATCAATTAGTTTTTTTTGAATTGCCTGTAGCGAATTGTATGAAGCAGAATCTTTTATTGCTTCAAATGGTTGCATGGCTTTATTTAAATGAGCCAGTTGTATTTCGGCATTGGCAATTTGGGTATTCTCAGTGCCAACATAGTTTTTGTTAAGTAAAAATCCTGCTACAATACCTGCCAGCAGCGCAATGCCAATGTATAAGGTAAGTTTACTGCGTTTAGCCGGTTTAATTTCCATACTTAAATAATAGGGTTGCAATATAATATTTAATACTTGTTATCAGCCGCTGGTATTTAAAAATCTCTATAACGTTACGGAATTAAAAATTTAGTGTTATTTTTCCGATTCATTTTTTACTAAACTAAAATATCATATGAGTTTATTTATAAAAAAGCCAGTAAGTGTGTTGATGGCAGAAGCGGCGGATACAGAAAAAGGATTGAAACGAACCCTTAGTGCCGGTTCATTAGTAGCCTTAGGTATTGGTGCTATTATTGGTGCCGGGCTGTTTGTGAGAACAGCTGCGGCTGCTGCACAAAATGCCGGGCCATCTGTTACCCTTGGGTTTATTGTTGCCGCTATTGGCTGTGCGTTGGCAGGTTTGTGCTATGCAGAATTATCTTCTTCTATACCTATATCTGGTAGTGCCTACACCTATACTTATGCAACCATGGGTGAGTTATTGGCCTGGATTATCGGGTGGGATCTTGTACTGGAATACGCAGTTGGTGCTGCTACAGTTGGAATTGCATGGAGCGAATACCTCAATAATTTATTGGTTCATGTTTTACATATGAAACCGATAGCCTACCAATGGTGTCATTCTCCTTTTGAAATATCTGCCTTAACGGGTGAGCATGGTATGATAAATCTTCCTGCTTTAGGGATTGTTAGTTTACTAAGTTTATTGTTGATAAAAGGAACACAGGAATCTGCTTTTGTTAATGGCATAATCGTAATTACAAAGGTAGCTATCGTTATTTTGATTATAATTTTTGGCTGGAATTTTATTAATCCTGCCAATCATGTACCCTATATTCCTGCCCCCTCTACATACGAAGACCACCAGGGTATTAAACATAGTTATGGAGGTATCATGGGTATACTTGGTGCTGCAGGTGTTGTGTTTTTTGCCTTTATTGGTTTTGATGCTGTAAGCACGGCGGCACAGGAAACCAAGAATCCTAAAACAGCAATGCCCATTGGTATATTGGGTTCTTTAGCCGTTTGTACAGTATTGTACATTTTGTTTGCACATGTATTAACAGGCCTGGCACCTGTAGATTTTTTTAGAACTACTGGTAAAGAAGCTTCTGTTGCAACAGCTATTAATACATTTATGCCTGGATATGGGTGGTTAGGTAAACTAGTTACTGTAGCTATCCTTGCAGGATTTTCTTCTGTAATATTAGTAATGTTACTTGGACAAAGCCGGGTGTTTTACAGCATGAGCAAAGATGGTTTGTTACCAAAAGTTTTTAGTGATGTGCATCCTAAATTTAAAACACCTTATAAAGCCAATTTAATTATTTTAGTATTAGTGGGTCTTTTTGCAGCCTTTGTTCCCGGTGATATCGTTGGTGACATGACAAGTATAGGAACTCTTTTTGCCTTCATTCTTGTTTGTGCAGCGGTAATTATTTTAAGGAAGACTGAACCAGATTTACCAAGACAATTTAAAACACCATGGGTACCTGTAGTGCCTATTTTAGGGATTATTGTTTGTGCAGCAATGATATTCGGTTTAGGCTGGACAAACTGGTTGAGGTTATTTGGCTGGTTGGCAATTGGATTTGTTATTTACTTTAGTTACAGTAAGAAGAATAGTAAACTTCGAAAAGGAGATAAATAAGAATAATAATCCTGGTAAAAAAACGCTCCAATTATTGGGGCGTTTTTAATTTGTCATCAAGCCCCTTTTTTCAGGACTATCTATGTTAAAAAAAATAGTGACACAAATTTGCGGCACTATTAATTAAAAATATACTATCTGTCAAATTTAAAAAGGAAGATCATCAGCCGCATCTGATGCTACACTTGCTGCTGTTGATGCCACGGGATTATTGGGAGTGGATGAATAGGATGATGCCGGAGAACTTTGGTTAAAATTACTCCCACCACTTGATGGTTGATTTTGAGGTGTCTCTCCACCAACGCCCCCTACTAATTGAATAGTTTGGACTCTCATTCTTAATGTAGCGGCTGCCTGGTTCTCTTTGTTCATATAAGCTTCTGCTTCCGGATAACCTTCTGCATATATTGTTTTTCCTTTTGTAAGGTAGGGAACTACACCCGTCTTATCTGTCCAATAAGCACATTCAACCCAGGTGGCTCTTTCTTTTTGGTTACCCTGTTTGTCTTTGTAACGCTCAGAATGTACTACGCTGAAATTAATTACGTTTTGCCCGTTTACTTCTTTTACAATGCAATCTTTACCAAGGTTGCCAATGATTTGTAACTTGATCATAATGGTGTTTTTTAATGTTTAAGTGATGTATCTGAATTTGAAAATTATGAAAATTTACGTTTAAGTTATTCTTTTCTTTTGCACCTTTCAATTTAAGGGCAAGTGATTAAAGTTTTATTATCAATTATTTTTTTATACTACCTCCCAATCAATTTGCTTCAACCAATTTTTTTATTTCTACTAAAATAGGGTTCCAGCCTTCTCCGTTATTTTGAACATCCTGATATCTTTTCTCTCCCTCTGCGGCACCTTCAAAACCATCCTGGGTAACAGATAAATTTGTTTGCCCATTTTGTTCTTCCAATTCGTAGGTAACATTCAGGTAATTTTCCGGAATGTCAGCCATCAAAGAAGCGGGGTCGATAACAGTATATTTTAAAAGCTTGTTTGGTTCAATGTCAACAATAACACCCTTTACAAAAACCACATCTTTTCCTTCATAGCTTCCTTGCCAAAGTAACGTGCTGCCAATTTTCCAGTCGGATACTGTTTCGCAACGAAACATGTACTGTTTCGTTTTTTCAGGATTAACCAAAGCATCCCAAACACTAATCCTATCCGCATTAATAAGAATGGTATTTTTAACGATCATTTTTTCCATTTCCTGCGTTTTATTTTTATTGCTAAAAGGATTATTCAATTCCCTACCCGGATTTTTTAGATAAGTTGAACATAGTAAAGAACGAATCATCTAATTCATCTTTTTCTTAAGAGAACTTACCTGGCTTTGCAAATTGTTTACCATACTGGCTAATGAGTTCATATCCCAACGTTGTTGCAGGCTTACTTTACTAATTACCATTTGCGCCTGCCATAATTCTACTACATCTTCTGTATTTACCTGGTAAGGCTGGTATTGAGGATTATCGCTCACAAGAGTAAGTTTATTTTTGGCTTTATTATTCTTAACAATCCTTTTGTATACAATACCCTCATGGCGGCTTACTACAATGTAAGCCTGATCGTTTTTTACATCTTCAGTTGTATCTATTTTTTCACCTACTATAATACTGCCACTTGGTGTAGGCATCATACTGTCTCCAATAATTTCAAAGGCACGGTAATTACCTCCGGAAAGCATTGGTAGGGTAAAGGTATTTAATTCATCAATAAATTCACTGTCTGCATAGCCCGCCAAATAACCTGCTGCAGCTTTAACAGGCACAAAATGTATAATGTTTCTTTCGGCACTCATCATTTTTTGTTGCCTTCTTTTAGCTAAATAATTACTACCGGTATTGCTCAGGTCTTTCAGTAACAATTCGTCTAAACTAAGTTTAAAAATATCACCAACTATTTCCAGTACTTCAATACGGGGGTCTGCCCGCTCTTCTTCATAGGCTCCTATTAAAGAACGTTTGATGCCTAATTTTACAGCAAATTCTTCTTGTGTCCAACCACGTAATTTGCGAAGGTATTTAAGGTTTTGTCCTGCTTGTGACATAGTACAACTAATTTGATTAGTACAAATATACTAATATATTTAGTTTATAAAAATTTATTTTTTAGTACAATCTAAATAAAACAAGTGAAGTTAAAATCTACCCCTAAATGTTAGTGTAAATTGATTATTTGTGGATGCTATTTTATTGGCATAGTTTTCGGGAAAGCATTAAACGAACTAATGGGGGCCGCTTACGTTATTACAAAAAGTAGCTTGAAGCAATAAGAAACCTTGTTAATTAAAATCAATAAAAAATATGCTTTTCAAAATCCCATTAGTAAACAGCGCTTTAAAAATAAACATATGAAACGCATTGCCCCTTTAGTATTTTTATTTTTTATCTTCATTGGTGCTGATGCTCAGCGTTTAACTCCAGATGATACAGGATCAACAATAAACTTTACAATTCAGAATTTTGGGTTTGCTACAACTGGTAATTTTAGTGGATTAAAGGGCTCCATAATGTTTGATGCATCCAACAGCAGCCATGCAAATTTTGCTGTCAGTATTAATGCTGCAAGTGTAAACACCAATAACCAGTCAAGAGATAAGCATCTGCGTAAAGAAGAATATTTTGCTGTTGAAAAATATCCACTGATAAATTTTGTTTCTTTTGCCATTAGTCAAACAACACCGGGAAAGTTTTTGATGCAGGGAAAACTAACTATTAAAGGGGTAACAAAAGATATTAGTTTTCCATTTACTGCCAGTGCACAAAAGAATGGCTATCTTTTTACCGGGTCTTTTAAAATAAACAGAAGAGATTTTGGGGTTGGTGGATCCAGTATGGTGTTGGCTGATAATCTTGATGTTTCCTTATCAATATTTGCAAAATAAATCCTGGCTTCTTTTCAAAATTTATAGTTTTATTTCAAATTAGTTTGCCTATTTCTTGTAGCTACGGTAGCAGAATGCCGATAAACTATATTAAAAAAAAGTTCTTGTACCCGAAAAATTTTCTCTAAACTCTTTTGGTGTACAACCTTTTTTCTTTTTAAATAACCGGTTAAAATTAGAGATGTTGTTAAAGCCACAACTGTAAGAAACTTCAGCTACAGAATTGGTGGTATCAATTAATATTCTGGAAGCATGCCCCAATCGAATTTCATTTAAGCTATCAATGAAAGTAATACCGGTGCGTTTTTTTATAAACCTGCTAAAAGATACTTCGGTCATATTCACCAGCCTGGCAATATCTCCAAGGCTTATTTGTTTATCGTAATTTTTATTCATGTACTCAAAAGCCTTTTCAATTCGCCTGCTGTTAAAGTTTAATTGAAACTCGTTATTAAAAGTGGCTTCAGACAAGGTTCTTATATCTCGTGTTGTAGAAAGATCGTGCAAAATATTGATAAGCGAAATAACAGAATCAAAGCCACTCTTTTGATGTAACGATAGTATTCGGGGACAAATAGTCTGAGCAGCTTCTTTTGAAAATAGAATTCCTTTGTTTGAAAGATCAAACATTTTACGGATAAAACTTAGCTGGTTTCTGCGAAGCATTTTTTCGTCAAAAAGATCTTTGTGAAACTGTATGGTTACTTCCTTTATTTCATCACTTGTACATTGGCCGGTAAACCAGGCATGAGATAAATTGGGGCCAACCAATACCAATTCCAACTCATCAATGTAGTCAATATGATCCCCTATAATCCGCTTTGCACCTTTTGCATTTATAATCAGGTTTAATTCAAATTCTTCATGGTAATGCAATGGAAAATTAAATTCTTTTTTTACCCTGCTAAAAATGGTAAAGCAATCGTTTTGTGTTAAAGGGGTTATTTCTCTAACTATATTTTTATGCATTTTTCAATACAGGTTGAATGATTATCACAATAGATGAAGAGTGAAATTACAGCAATTAAAATTAAAATAATATCAAATGATTATTAAAATGTACACATACTTTTTTATTGTTAAACACTTTAAAAATGCCTTTTTTAGGTTATTAAGTTTAACACAATTATCCTTATCAATCAAAATTAAGATAATATAGTATTAGCGTGTAGATAATGAATTTGCCTAATTTTGAAGTGCCTGATTTAGAGGTATTTCGGTTACTGCTTAACACAAAAATGTCTTAAACAGCATGCATACAAAATGGTCATTAAAAATGTAGGTTTTGAAAAAAATAATCTCTTTTTTTACCCTTCTGGTTTATTTGTTTTTTTTGGGAGGAGTCATAACAGCACAAACGGCGGATAAAGAAGCCACAAAAGAAACAAAGTACCTGCTGAATAATTTATACAAGCAAACTGCTCAAGGGATAATGTTTGGGCATCAGGACGATCTTGCTTATGGTGTTGGGTGGAAATATGAGCAGGGTAGAAGTGATGTAAAAGAAACCGCTGGTCAATATCCGGCGGTATATGGATGGGAGTTGGGACGACTTGAAATAGATGCAACAGAAAACCTGGATGGTGTACCCTTTAATAAAATGAAACAATATATTAAAGGTGCATATGAACGTGGCAGTGTTATCACAATTAGCTGGCACCTCAATAATCCACTTACAGGCAAATCTGCCTGGGACCCTGCACAGGGAACCGTTGAATCTATTTTACCAGGTGGTAGTAAAAATGAACTGTTTAAAAGCTGGCTAGATAAAATTGCTGCCTTTTTTCTTGATTTAAAAGGAAAAAGAGGGGAATTTATTCCGGTAATTTTTCGCCCTTTTCATGAACTTAACGGAAGCTGGTTTTGGTGGGGTAAAAATCATTGCACACCAGAACAGTTTAAGCAACTCTATCGTTTTACAGAAACCTATTTACGCGACGAAAAAAATGTTCACAATCTTTTATATGCTTTTAACACTGATCGCTTTGTTTCCACTGACGAGTATTTTGAAAGATATCCCGGAGATGAATATGTAGACATTATGGGTTTCGATATTTACCAGAAAGGAGATATACTTACCAATGATAAATTTATTACAGAAGTAGATAAGAGCCTTACGATGCTGGAAAAAATGGCAGCAGAAAAGAATAAAATACCTGCACTTACAGAGTTTGGATACAACACCGTTCCTGATGCTTATTGGTGGACAAATGTTTTTTATAAAGCCCTGGAAAAACATGCTGTTTCTTATGCGTTGGCATGGCGAAATGCAGGTAAAAAATCTAAAAATGAAATAGAATTTTATGTGCCTTATAAAAGGCAACTATCAGCAGCAGATTTTAAAAAATTTTCTCTTTTAGATAAAATTATTTTTGAAAAAAAGGTGAAGAAAAATAAACTGTATTCTAAATAATCATTGGTTTTTTTATCATGAAAATCAAAAAAATAGTAACAATAAAAATACCGGTTTAATTCCCTAAAATATTAATCCGGCATTGATCAAACAAATTCTTTATGCACCAACAATTTGAAAACAGATTAGCACTTCTTAAACAAGCCCAGCAAACGTTACTTACGAAACAAAATAAAAAAATAGTAAACGGTAATGGTATTTTTGACCGGTACGAAAATACAGTGCTTACAGCAGCCCATACGCCAATTAACTGGCGATACGATTTAAATAAAATTACCAATCCCTGCCTGATGGAACGCTTTGGTATTAATGCAGTTTTTAATGCAGGTGCCATTAAATGGAGAGGGATATATTTATTGGTTGCAAGGGTAGAAGGGGCTGACCGTAAGTCTTTTTTTGCTGTTGCAGAAAGCTCAAATGGAATAGACAATTTTACTTTTTGGGAATACCCAATAGTAATGCCCGAGACTGATGTGCCTGATACCAATATTTATGATATGCGTTTGATAGAACATGAAGATGGTTGGATTTATGGCCTTTTTTGTACCGAAAGAAAGGACCCCAGCGCAGCACCCGGTGACCATTCTTCTGCCATTGCGCAATGTGGTATTGCACGAACAAAAGATATGTTGCAATGGGAGCGTTTGCCGGATTTAAAAACACCTTCAGCCCAACAACGTAATGTAGTGCTGCATCCGGAATTTGTACGAGGACAATATGCTTTTTATACAAGACCGCAAGACAATTTTATTGAAGCAGGAGAAGGTGGCGGCATTGGTTTTGGACTTGCGCCGGATATTACCAATGCAGTGGTTGAAAAGGAAACGGTTATTGATCCAAGAGTTTATCATACTATTGCTGAAATGAAAAATGGTATGGGGCCTGCTCCTTTTAAAACAGCAGATGGCTGGTTGCACCTTGCACATGGAGTTAGAAATACGGCAGCTGGCCTTAGGTATACATTGTACATGTTTATGACAGATTTGAATGATATTACAAAGATCACCCACAAACCTGCCGGATATTTTTTAGCACCGGAAGGAGGCGAACGCATTGGCGATGTATCCAACGTGGTGTTTAGTAATGGATGGATTGCCGATAAGGATGGTACGGTATTTATTTATTATGCTTCTTCAGATTCGAGGATGCATGTGGCTACTTCTTCCATAAAGCAATTAGTAGATTATGTAAAAAATACTCCAGCAGACGGATGGTGTTCTGCAGCATCAGTAAATGTTATTAATAATATCATCAATAACAACAAAACAGTTTTCGAAAACAGTAACCAATTTTCAGGATTTGTTAAATAAGTTGGTTTTAAAAATTCACGAAGAATAAATTATCTCTAAGAAATAGTATGATCAATACGCTGCAGCAATATCAGAAAGAATTAAAGGCTGAGCTAAGTGATATTTTAGAATACTGGATGAAATATAGTCCTGATGAAAAAAATGGAGGCTTCTTTGGAAGAATTGACCAGGAAAATAAGATAGATGAAACAGCATCAAAGGGAGCTGTTTTAAATGCAAGAATATTATGGTCTTTTTCTGCTGCGTATAATTGTACCAAAGAAGAAAAATATCTTGCTGTTGCGCACAGGGCGTTCGGGTACATCAATACTTATTTTATTGATAAAGAATTTGGAGGAATTTACTGGACGGTGAATTATAAAGGAGAACCGGAGAACACAAAAAAACAAATCTATGCGCTTTCCTTTTTACAATATGCCTGTAGTGAATATTACCAAAGTACCCAATTGCAAGCTGCCAAAATATTGGCCGTTGATCTCTATCATTTAATTGAACAATACAGTTTTGATACTGCGCAAACGGGCTACCTCGAAGCCTTTACCCGCCAATGGCAAGCAATCGATGATCTTCGCCTAAGCAGTAAAGATGCGAATGAAAAGAAAACAATGAATACACACCTGCATGTGTTGGAAGCGTATACTAATTTATACTGCATATGGCCTGATGCCGCATTGTATAAAAGTATTGTGTTGCTAATAAAAAACTTTACCGATCATATTATTAACCAACAATCGGGGCATCTTCATTTATTTTTTACGGAAGACTGGAAAGTAAAAGGGGATATTGTTTCGTATGGACACGATATAGAAGCCGCCTGGCTTTTACTGGAAGCGGCGGAAATAATTAAAGACGAAAAATTAATAGCGCAATTAAAAACTGTTGCCGTAAAAATAGCTGCTGCCACTAGAGAAGGATTGGATGAGGATGGAGGCTTATGGTATGAAAAAGAAGAGGGGCATCTTATAAAACAAAAACATTGGTGGCCACAGGCTGAAGCAATGATAGGATTTTTTACGGCATGGCAAATTACAAGTTTGCCAACCTATCTGTCGTACTCACTCAACAGCTGGCAATTTGTTAAAAGTAAAATTATAGATCATACAAATGGGGAGTGGTTTTGGGGAGTGAATGAGAATGGTATAGTAATGCAGGGGGAAGATAAGATTGGCTTATGGAAATGCCCATACCATAACACCAGGGCCTGCATTGAATTGATAAACCGGATTGAACGTTTGAGGCATAATTAATAAAAATAGCTATCGCATGGATGGTTGCTACGGAAGGCAGGTTGTTATAAAAGGTATAAAACGATTGGCAAATCAACTATAATTTTTAAGTTTTTAATGTACAATAAATGAAATTTATTTCAACAATTTTTTTGATATCCATGACACTTTTGCTAAGTGTGATACACTTGGCAAAAGCCAATCCGCTTAGTGATAGCCTGGCTGTTTTTAAAGCCGATAATCCTTATTTTCAATATGTAGGCAGAATTGATTTCAGCGATCCTAAGAAGCCCAGATTTTGGAGCCCGGGTGTGTATATCAGCGCAAAATTTAGAGGCACTTATTGCGAACTGTTGATAAATGACCAGGAGTTATGGGGCAAAAACCACAACTATCTGGAGATTGTAATTGATGATAAACCGATAAGGATTCAAACCACGGAAAAGAATAACCATATAATAATTGCACAAGGTTTAAGTAATACACTACATACCTTAATCATTTGTAAAAACACAGAGTCAAATATCGGCTACCTGGAATTTATCGGTTTAAAATGTGCAGCACTTTTGCCACTGTCCGCTAAGCCTGTACGACGAATGGAATTCATTGGAAACTCCATTACCTGCGGCACGGGCAGCGATCAGTCTGTTGTTCCCTGTGGAAAAGGTGTTTGGCAAGATCAACATAATGCTTACTTAAGTTACGGCCCAACAGTTGCCCGCAGTTTTAATGCGCAATGGCAACTGAGTGCTGTTTCAGGTATTGGTTTAATGCACAGTTGCTGTGGGATGAACATCGTTATGCCGCCAGTGTTTGATAAGATTGATATGAGGGGTGATTCCCTGCAATGGGATTTTAAAAAATACCGACCGGATGTACTTACAGTTTGTCTTGGGCAAAATGATGGTATACAGGATTCTGTAATTTTCTGTAACAACTATGTACATTTTATTGAGCAGTTAAGAGTGTACTATCCTGCGGTACAAATAATTTTATTAACCAGCCCAATGGGGGATGAACAGTTAACAGCCGTGTTAAAAAACTATTTGTCAGCCATTAAAAAAATAGTAAAAAACAAGGGCGATAAAAAAGTGTATACCTATTTTTTTAGAAAGCGTTACCACAATGGTTGCGACAGCCATCCGGATTTGGCCGAGCATCAGCAAATAGCTATCGAGCTGGAAGGTTTTATTAAAAAGAAGATTAAATGGTAGCTAGAAAAATTAAAGAATTAATACAATAGCTTTATCTAAAAATTACTT
>JAYWAU010000142.1:0-5862 GCA_043782265.1 Ferruginibacter sp.
GCCCGAACCACCAAAAGTAAAAGCAGGCAGGATGCCTTTACAGAAGTAGAAGACCGGGTGAAATTAAAAAAAGATGTGGAAGAAGTAAGCCTGCAGGTAAAAATGACGAGGCTTGGCGGCAAAATTTTAGAGCTGATAAAAGTACACAAAAGCTATGGCGACCTTCAGATTATGAAGGGTTTTAATTATACTTTTAAACGTGGTGAACGCATTGGTGTAGTGGGAAAAAATGGTGTAGGAAAATCTACTTTTTTAAAAATTGCTTTGCAACTGGAAGCACCGGATAGTGGTAAGATAAACCATGGTGATACGGTAGTATTTGGTAATTTCAGCCAGGATGGATTGATTTATAAAGAAGATAAAAGGGCCATTGAATATGTAAAAGATATGGCAGAATATTTTCCCTTAAATGACGGTACAAAAATTAGTGCCAGCCAGTTTATGGAAAAATTTGGTTTTTCTGCCGAGCAGCAGTTTACTCCTTTAAGTAAATTAAGTGGTGGTGAAAAACGCCGGTTGCATTTAATGAGTGTGCTGTTTTTAAATCCCAATTTTCTGGTGCTGGATGAACCTACCAACGATCTCGATCTGCAGACATTACGCACGTTGGAAGAATTTTTAATGGAGTACCCTGGTTGTATCCTCATTGTTAGTCACGACCGTTATTTTATGGACAGAATGGTAGATCATTTATTTGCCTTTGAAGGTAATGCGGTAATAAGGGATTATCCCGGTAACTATACCCAATATAGGGAAGCAATAGCCAATGGCAGCCTTACCGATGAAAGACAGATAATGAAACAGGAACAAAAAATTGCAGAACCTGCACCTGTCATCAATTCCAATAGCCCCGTTCAAAAATTATCTTTTAAAGAAAAAAGAGAACTGGAATTGCTGGATAAAGAAATGCCGGAATTGCAAAAAGAAAAAGCTGCCTTGGAAACAACAATGAATGAAGGCAATCCCGGTTTTAACGAATTGCAAAAAGCTGCCGAACGCATTGGTGTTATTGTACAGTTATTGGATGAAAAAGAAATGCGCTGGCTTGAGTTGAGTGAAAAGAATTAATTACCTTTCTTATTGTACGAATTTTTAGGCCCGAATTAAGAAAAAATCGCTGCTCTTTCGTGCATTGAAATTCGTGTTATTATCATTACAATATAACTTAGTATGAACCAGCGCTTCTATTCCCTTGATGTATTTCGTGGTGCTACAGTGGCATTGATGATACTGGTTAATAATCCGGGCAGTTGGGGGCATATTTATACTCCATTGGAACATGCGCCCTGGCATGGTGTTACTCCAACTGATCTTGTCTTTCCATTTTTTTTATTTGCTGTTGGCAATGCCATGGCGTTTGTTTTACCAAAACTGGAAGCTGCCGGAGAAAGCGTTTTCTGGAAAAAAGTTACCAGACGGACGGTGCTGATCTTTTTGATCGGACTATTTTTAAATTGGTTCCCTTTTATTAAGTGGGATAATGGACATCTCGTTGGTAAGCCCTGGGCCTATATTACAGCAGACGGCAAAATTGCAGGAGTACGCATATTTGGCGTGCTGCAACGTATAGCACTCTGCTATTTTTTCGGATCCGTAATTGCTCATTATTTTAAGCAAAAAGGTGCTTTTGTTGTGAGTGCATTTATACTATTGGCCTATTGGTTTTTATGTGTAGCAGCAAATCCTGCCGATCCCTTTAGCCTGGCAGGTTGGTTCGGAACAAAAGTAGACCTGGCATTGGTTGGAGAAGCGCATATTTACAAAGGCGAAGGCACATCATTTGATCCGGAAGGCTTAATGAGTATTTTTGGTGCCATCGTTCAGGTAATATTTGGATACCTCGCCGGAAGTTATATTTTACAAAAAGGTAAAAATGCAGAAATGGTAAATGGCCTATTTGTGGCCGGTTGTGTGTTGATATTTACAGGTTATTGCTGGGATATAGTCTTCCCGATCAACAAAAAAATATGGACCAGTAGTTACACGATTTATACCACAGGATTAGCCATACTTATCCTGGCTGTGATGATTAACCTTATTGAGTTTAAAGGCTGGAAAGGAAAGTGGAGCAGTTTCTTCGATGTATTTGGTAAAAATGCACTCTTCATTTTTGTAATGAGCGGCGTGTTGCCAAGGCTGCTTGCACTGATACAAATACCAGGCGGTATTGCTCCTGATGGAAAACCAATCTATCTCACTCCCTTCAATTGGTTTTATGAAAACGTATGTAAACCAATATTACCTGTAGAACCAAAGATTGGTTCGCTTGTTTATGCATTGTGTTTTATTACAATGATGTGGAGTTTTGCATGGCTGCTCGACAAAAAGAAAATTTACATTAAAGTGTAACGGCTATTGGTTCCGTTCCATTGGCTGTTTCAACAATATAAGCTTCAGGGATAATAGTGAACCGCTTTTGATAAGCCTTGCTGGTTTCTTGTATAAACTGATCGATTCCTTCATTTGCCACAATGTTAATGGTACATCCCCCAAAACCTCCACCCATCAGCCTTGAGCCGATTACATTAATATTTTGGCTGGCCAGCTCTACCAAAAAATCTAATTCTTCACAACTCACTTCGTACAACTTGCTTAGTCCTTCATGCGTTGCGTACATCAGTTTTCCAAACTCAATTAAATTATCCTGCTGTAATAACGCTGCTGCTTTTTTAGCACGGGCAATTTCTTCAATTACAAAGAGGCAACAATTATACACTTTTTCAGGCATGTTGTTTTTGTATACCTGTAAATCTTCCACTCTTGTAATGTCTCTGAAAGACTGGATACTTAATTTGGTTTTTATGATACTCAATCCATCCTCACAACGTTGCCTACGTATATTGTATTCGCCCGATGCCAGCGTATGGTGTACTTTGGAATTTACCAGTACAATTTTATATCCCTCAAGATGCAGTGGAAAATATTGGTGTTCCATACTCCTGCAATCCAGTAACAACACATTGTCCTTCTTTCCCATCATATTGGCAAACTGATCCATAATACCACAATTTACATTGGGGAAATTATGTTCAGCCCGCTGGCACAGCAATGCAAGCTCCACCCTGTTTAAACCGGTGTTAAGCATTTCATTCAACGCAAATGCAAGCCCACCCTCTACTGCAGCAGACGAACTCATTCCGGAGCCACGTGGAATATCTCCTGCAAATACACAATTGAATCCTTTTATTTTGCAGCCCAGTAATAAGAATTCATTTACTACACTAAGCACATAGTTTTTCCAACCGGTCATTTTTTTCACATCGCCAATGCAAACGGAAAGCCACTCCCCAAAATCCATTGAATAAAAATGAATTTCGTTAGTTCCGTTTTCAGCAATGGCATAATAAACGCCCTTGTTAATTGCAGCAGGCATCACAAAGCCATCATTGTAGTCTACATGCTCACCAATCAGGTTAATGCGACCGGGAGAAAAATACAATGCGGGCCGGGTAGAAAAACTTTCAGTAAAGTATTTTGAAACGGTAGCGGCAATCGGGTTCATCAGCTAATTTAACGGAGTTATTTTATATGTGGTTGAAAATATCACATTTGTATGCGGTGCTAAAGTTATTAAACCAATTCCATTATTAAATGCATCAGGTACCGCACTTAAATTCTCAATAGCAATGCTATTGCGATGTGGTGGAGTATATATCTGCAAATAGGGGTAAGATTTATCAGGAAAGATTTCCAGTTGTATTTGTTGCACCGGATCTCGTAAAACACACAATGGCTGATATCCGAAGGCTATCGGATCTGTAAAGTTGAGCGAAAAACAATTGTCCAAAAATGTATCTCCTATTTTTTGCAACGAATCAAATTCATGGTAGGGAATTTTTTCTCCGGTAGGCACCAAGCCGTCATCAAAAATTATTTTTTCTTTGCTTTTAAATGCTAGTTGCAGATCATCTATTTTTCCACCGAGTGTAAAATAAGGATGCCATCCATCCTGCATAGGAATCAATCCTTTGTTCCTGTTGATAATCTCTGTACTGATGTGAAGGGCATTTTCTTTTTCTAACGTATAGGTTATATTACAATCATAATAAAAGGGATAACCCGCTTCGGTACCCTTGTATTCAAAAGACAACACCACACTAGCCTTTTCATCATTTACTTCCTGCTTTTTTACAGTAAATACAGCATCATACAACAAACCATGTATCGCACTTTCTCCCATTAAAAATTTATCAACGGTATATTGTATTTCACCAAAATGATAGGTTGCATTTTTTAAACGGCAGGCAAACGGGGATAGCTTGCAACTTTTAAAACCCTTTGCTTCCACATTATCCGCAAAGTCTTCGGCAGAACTGTATTGTTCAATTACATTTATAAAACGGCCATTGTGCAAAACTGTAAATGCATGCAATATGGC
The DNA here is from genome assembly GCA_043782265.1 of Ferruginibacter sp. Lineage (GTDB taxonomy): Bacteria > Bacteroidota > Bacteroidia > Chitinophagales > Chitinophagaceae > Ferruginibacter. The sequence continues at coordinate 4,379 of JAYWAU010000142.1, forward strand.
ACCACAAGATGGAATTACCTCTACTGAAGTTTGGGCAATATTATCATGCAGGATTATTTTATCAAAACCATTTTCAGTTTTATTTTCAACAGTAAAGGCCATGCCGTTATTTTAAGGGAGTGAAAGTACTAAATACTTTGTATTTATTAATTACAATAATCATAAGTTTCGCAAATTGAGAGATTGTATTTCTTAATAGAAATTTACTGACTTAAAAATTTATCTTTTACTAAAGTAGATTTAATTAACTGCTGCTTAACTTATACCTAATGAGGGTTAATTAATTTTATATTGCAACTATATTTTATGGCTGATAACAATAATAAGGCACCTCACATTTTAAATACCTCTGCTAATTTGCTAGGTATTTGTTTTTTGGTATTAACTTCTTTAAAGGTTTTAAAATTAAGTGAAACAACATTTATTGATGAGTGCACTTCGGTTGCAACCATTTTATTTATGAGTAGCAGCGTTTTGTCTTTTCTTTCTATAAGAAGTACTTCATTAAAAAGTATCAAATATGAAAATATTGCAGACCTTGTTTTTTTAACAGGATTGATTTGCCTTTTTATTACCATCATGATGGTAACTTTTAATTTTATAAAATAAAAGTTGTACCAAACAAGAAAGGCTATCTGCCAAACATTTTGTCCAGTTCGTTCTTTTTAAAGGCGGTGTAAGTTGGCTTGCCGTTGGGCGTAATGTTGGGTGCATTGCAGGCAAACAAATCTTCTACCAGTATTTTCATTTCTTTTTGTGTTAGGATTGTGCCGGCTTTAATGGCCCGCTGCCAGGCAAGTGACCGGAATAATTTTTCTCTTTTACTATATTTTAAATCGGCACTGAAATGTTTAAACTGCTCCAGCATTTTTTCTATCGCCATTTTTTCATTACCCTGGTCTACATCCGCAGGTGTACCTTGTATTACAAAAGTATTATTGCCAAAGGGTTCCAGGTGATAACCCAGTAAATGCAGTTCTGGTAACAGTTCGGTTACCGTCACCATATCCATCGCTGTTAATTCTATGGTTATTGGAAAAAGATTTTGCTGAATGGCAATGGGTTTTCCTTCCACCGCTTTAGTAAAACGTTCGTACAAAATTCTTTCATGTGCGTTTTGCTGATGAATTACCAAAAAGCCTGGATCGTTTTGTGCAATAATGTAAGTTTGGTGCAACTGTGTAAGATGATCCGGTGCTATTGCAGGCTGAGCTATAAAAGATTGCAGGCTTACAAAGCCATGCTCCTGCCTTAAAGTTGCCGGTTCTATTTTTTCGCTGGCAGATGTTGTAATCAAATTACCCGACTCTCCTTTAGCAGGCTCATACAAATCTTTCCAGTGCTTTAACTCACTTTTATTTTCAATAAAATGAGCCTGATTTTTTTGGGTAAATGTATTGTACAGAGAAGAAGACGCTGCGGAAGATTTTCTTTCTTCTGTAAATGGTTTGCTTACTGCATCCAACTGCTGAATAGAAGAGTCC
>JAYWAU010000143.1:0-5820 GCA_043782265.1 Ferruginibacter sp.
AAGCAAGTGCTTTAATATTTCGAAGTATTTTCTCTCTTACCTTTTCAGCATTTTGCAATGAATCTTTACGGATGTATTCATAAGCCTGCTTCAACTGTAGTTTGGCAGTATCCTCTATTTCTATTTTTCGCTTTACCATACTTTCATTTCTTCTTCCAGCTTTTCCAGGCTTGTAACTTCTCCACGTTTAGCCCTTTTGAGAGCAGCTTTTATCTCTTTATTATATTCTTCTATTGTTTGTGGCTGTTGAGATATTTTCTTATTGTTCAAAAAAGTCTTAACCAGTTGCAATACGCTTTTTTGTTCATGCCCGTTTAGTTGAACAAAACTTTTTATCATTTCATCTGGTATGGATGTAGCAGCCATATATTATATTTTATTTCAAATTTACTTTTTCTTTTTCACTTTCTTTTCCTTGTTTACTATAATTGTTTTGTAAACACCACCTTCCTGCACCCAATGATAATCCAGCTGGCGCTTTTCTAAATTTGCAGCCACTACTTTTATCTTTACCGCATCTCCCATCCTGAATTTTTTACCGGTACGCAACCCCACCAATGCATAGTCTGCTTCATCTAATTTAAATTCATCAAATTCATTAAGGTCTCTTACTGTAACCATGCCTTCGCATTTATGCAAAACAGTTTCTACAAAAAAACCAAAACTGGCCACACCACTGATGATGCCATCAAATTCTTCGCCCAGGTACTGCTGCATAAACTCAACCTGTTTGTATTTATTGCCCGCTCTTTCTGCCTCCATTGCCTTGCGTTCTTTATCACTGCAATGCTTGCACTTTTCATCCATCTTTTTATCAGGCTTTAGGTTTTTATCCAAACATTCCTGTAAAATACGATGCACCATCACATCGGGGTAACGGCGTATGGGCGAGGTAAAATGACAATAGTGTTCAAAGCCCAAGCCATAATGGCCCACATTTTTTGATGTATAAATTGCCTTCGCCATGGTGCGAATGCCTAATTGCTCTAACACATGCTGCTCAGGTTTACCGTTCACATCTTTCAATAAATTATTAAAAGATTTTGCAACCGCTGCATCATCATGTATGTCGAAGGTGTAACCGAATTTTTTTGCAAAAGCTGCAAATGGTTTTAGTTTTTCATCACTTGGTGTATCATGTATCCGGTATGGAAAAGGAACCGGCTCCTGGTTAATTTTTATCCTTGACACATACCCGGCAATGGTTCTGTTGGCAAGCAACATAAATTCTTCCACCAGCTTGTGTGCATCCTTACTTTCTTTAATTACAATACCAACAGGCTTTCCGTTTTCATCCAGCTGAAAGCGCACTTCCTGCGAGGAGAAATTAATAGCCCCCTGGTCAAATCTTTCCTGCCTGAAAATTTGCGCAAGGTTGTTCAATAACAACACCGCTTTGTAATGAATACCGTCTTTTGTTTCAATAATGGTCTGCACATCTTCATAAGTAAACCGGTGGTCACTGTGTATGATTGTTCTGCCAATCCATTTGTGTTTAATCTCTCCCCTGTTAGTAATCTGAAAAATGGCTGAGAAGGTATATTTATCTTCATGCGGCCTCAGCGAACACAATTCGTTACTAATTTTTTCGGGCAACATTGGGTTCACCCTGTCTGGCAAATACACGCTGGTAGCTCTTTCGTAGGCGCTCTTATCTAAAATGCTATCTGGTTTTACAAAGTGACTAACATCTGCAATGTGTACCCCAATTTCATAATTACCATTGTCTAAATTTCTGATAGAAATAGCATCATCAAAATCCTTGGCATCAACAGGGTCAATCGTAAAAGTTAAAATATCCCTGTAGTCTTTTCGTTTCTTCAATTCTTCCCTGGTAATTGTTTCAGACAATTTATTGGCTTCGTCCAGCACCTCTTTTTCAAATGTAAGCGGAAAGCCGGCTTCAATTAAAATCTCTTTCATCGCCATATCATTCACATCCTCCGATTTTAAAATCGTCACTATCTCCCCTTCCGGCTTTTTATCTGCCTTATCCCATTTTATTAATTTGGCCACCACCCTTTCGCCATCTGATGCGCCATTTAATTTTTCTGTGGGTATATAAAAGTCAGGCATCGGCTTTTCGCTGGCCGCTTTAAAAAAAGCAATATTTTTGTTGATGGATAAGTTGCCAATAAAAGTAGTCTGGTTACGAACGGCCACATCCGTTACCTTGCCCTCTGTACGTCGTCCACGACCGCTGTCGTTACTAATCTGTACTTGAACAGTATCACCATGAAAGGCTCTTCCAAAATCGTTTGGTCTCACCACAATATCTTTTTCCATACCCTCTACAATTACGTAGCCCATTCCACTTCTCGATATATCCAGCTTACCTTTTACTGTAATTGGCTGTGATGATTTTTTTGTTGTTGCTTTTTCTTTACTCATATTTATTTTGTTGTCCCTTTCCTACTAACAGATCGGGAAAAATTGTTTTAATAGCGGTTCCGGCATATACGCTTTGGTTATCATAGTTGTAGCTTATCCGCCGATGCTGGATCAATCTCTTGCACATTATATTAAGTGGATCTTTTATCGCAGGGTATTTGGCAACTTCTAAAAAAACCTTTTTTAAATATTGCCATCAACATAACTATACTAACTTTAATATTATTACGGTAAAGGTAGGCAAACTATTGCTATAGCTAAACCTTACCCAACTGATGCCAGCTAAATATCGAAATATATACCTCAAAACTTTCCCTAACTTTATTTAAACTTTTTAACATGGATAATTACGATACTGTAACAGAAGCCTTAACTGCCTTAAAAGCCAAAGGATACACGATGGATTTTAATATTGCCTTTGACAAGATTATTTGCAGGGAAAATAACTTTTGTTTAAACCCACACGAATTTGAAATAACAGAAGTGCATCGTTTTGAAGGAGCCACCGATCCGGGTGATGAAGATGTGGTGTATGCAGTCGAATCAAAAGATGGAACCATGAAAGGAGTTATTACAAGTGCTTACGGTATGTATGCAGATGGCGTTAGTACGGATATGATAAAAAAGCTGGCTATGAAGTAGTGATGCCCCCTCCGTAACAGGGGTTCTTTGAAAGAAAAGCTTATAAGGCAAGCTTATACAATCTTACATTTAAGAAAGTTAAATAATGGTATTGAATGTTGCCTTCAATGAATTTACAGGAAGAAATATTAAAAGAACATTCCAAAGCGCAGTGCTTGAAAATTGTGCAATGGGTTGGCAATTCTCAACAACATTTTGATGAATTGTTTCACTTGTTTTTAACGGGCGACTATCGTGTAACACAAAGGGCAGCCTGGCCGCTGAGTTATTGTGTAGAAGCAAATCCCTCCTTTATAAAAAAGAATTTCACAAAACTCATCAACAATTTACAACAACCAAATTTACACAACGCCATCAAACGCAATACAGTCAGGCTATTGCAGTATGTTGACATTCCCCAGAAATTACAAGGGCAGGTTATGGATATTTGTTTTGGCTATGTTGCTTCGCCCAAAGAAGCAGTGGCGGTTAAAGCTTTTTCATTAACAGTATTGGGTAACCTTGCCAAATTGTACCCCGAGATATTACCCGAAATAAAATTATTAATTGAGGATCAATTACCCAACCAAACAGCAGCATTTAAAAGCAGGGCAGCATATTTTTTAAAAGACTAGATTGTGGCAAGGGTTGCCAATTTTAAATGCACCCAGTGAATGCTGAAGTTTATGTTGCAAGTCCATTGCATTATATTACCTTTAAACAAGTTGTTCAAGAACCATCCCATAAAATCCCACCTTCATTTTACCAGCATAGAATCACTTTAGTTTAATGACACATTGTTTCTAAAAAAACAGATATGGATGAAAAAAAAACAAATGAGTTAATCATTTCTGCAAATGACCTTGCTGTTAACAGTAAGGCAAAAGAAATACAGGCTGCAGAATTAATTATTATTAAAAAAGAACTGGAATGTAAAAAAGCAGAGGAAGAAAAAAGGACTGAAGAATTAATCATTGCTAAAAAAGAGCTGGCTGTTGAAAATGAAGCGAAGAAGAAAAAAGGAGATGAATTAATAAAAGTAAATGAAGAACTTATTTTTCAATACCAGGAAAAAGAAAAACGGGCTGCAGAGCTAATTATTGCCAATAAAGAGCTCCGCTTTCAAAATGACGAGAAAAAAAAGCGGGCAGCGGAATTAAAAATTGCAAATCTGGAAGTTGTCTTTCAAGACGATGAGAAAGAAAAAAGAGCAGCTGAGTTAGTCATTGCGAACGAAGAGCTTGCCTTTCAAAACGATGAGAAAGAAAAAAGGGCAGCAGAGTTAGTCATTGCTAACGAAGAACTGGCCTTTCAAAACGAAGTGAAAGAAAAAAGGGCAGCAGAGTTAGTTATTGCTAACGAAGAACTGGCCTTTCAAAATGATGAGAAAGAAAAAAGAGCAGCAGAGTTAGTCATTGCTAACGAAGAATTGGCTTTTCAAAATGAAGAGAAAGAAAACAGGGCGGCAGAATTAATTATTGCTAACAAAGAACTGGTTTTTCAAAATGAAGAAAAGGAAAAAAGAGCTGCAGAATTAATTATTGCAAATAAAGAACTTGCTTTTCAGAACGAAGAAAAAGGAAATCGAGCAGCAGAATTAATTGTTGCAAACAAAGAACTCGCTTTTCAGAACGAAGAAAAAGGAAATCGAGCAGCAGAACTTATAGTTGCAAATAAGGAGCTTGCCTTTCAAAATGAGGAAAAAGAAAACAGAGCTGCGGAATTAATTATTGCCAACAAAGAACTTGCTTTTCAAAACGAAGAAAAAGAAAACAGGGCAGCAGAACTCATCATTGCTAACAAAGAACTGGTTTTTCAAAATGAAGAAAAGGAAAACAGGGCGGCAGAATTAATCATTGCCAATAAAGAACTTGCTTTCCAAAACAAGGAGAAAGAAAAAAGAGCCGCAGAATTAATTATTGCTAATGAAGAACTTGCTTTTCAAAACAAAGAAAAAGAAAAAAGGGCTGAAGAGTTGATCATTGCTAACAGGGAACTTAAATATGCGGAAGAAGATATTCGTAAACTCAATGATGAGTTAGAACAAAAAGTAATTGAACGTACTGCGCAGTTGGAATCTGTTAACAAAGAACTTGAGTCATTTTCCTATTCAGTATCGCATGATTTGCGGGCTCCAATTAGAGCCATCAATGGATATACAAGAATTTTAGTAGAGGATTACACCGAAAAATTTGATGCTGACGGAACAAAAGTACTCTATTCCATCATGCACAATTCTAAAAAAATGGGTGAACTGATTGATGATTTACTTGCATTTTCTAAATTAGGAAGAAAACAAGTGACGGTATCTGAAATTAATATGACTGACCTTGTTAATTTGGTAAAAGAGGAATTACTATTTGATGATGGTGATAATATTCCTGAATTCAATATAAAAAAACTTCCTCCTGCAAAAGGAGACCAGTCGCTAATTAAACAAGTGTGGATTAACCTAATTTCTAATGCCATTAAATATTCAACATATAAGCCAACAACCAATATTGAAATCGGTGCATACGAAAAAGAAAGCATGGTAGTTTTTTATGTAAAAGATAAGGGCGCTGGATTTGACATGCAATATTACGATAAGCTTTTTGGAGTTTTTCAAAGATTACATTCACAGGAAGAATTTGAGGGGACAGGTATTGGCCTGGCCATTGTTCAAAAAATTGTGCACAGGCATAATGGAACTGTTTGGGCAGAATCAACACTCAACGAGGGATCATGCTTTTATTTCAGCCTGCCAAATATAAACACTTAAACAAAATAAAAAGATGAATTACGAAGACGTTGAAATTTTATTTGCGG
>JAYWAU010000144.1:0-5795 GCA_043782265.1 Ferruginibacter sp.
TCTGTGTCGCTAAAACTCCGGCTGAGCTTTATAAAATGCAGGTTAAAATCTTTTTTTACTTTGTTAAGTGTCTGATCTAATATTTCATCATATCCAGAAATCCATCTCACGTTAAAACAGGACGCAGACAAAACTGAAAGCATCAGAATAAAATAAAAGCCTTTTTTCATATTCATTATTTTAAATTTTTAGAAAATAGTTTAAGTGAAAATGTTATCTTATTTTTTTGCCACATAGAAGTTTTATTAAAAAAACTTTACACCATTCTTGTACCTGTTCAGCCTGTCGTGCAATCCGTTAGTGCCACCATTAATTTTTTTAGTGATTAAAATAAAATTATCAAGATTGGTTCCTGTTTCAATAGGTTTGGTAATATTGATTGCATCAGCAATAACGTTCAGTCTTCGGCTATTCCAAAACCAACCTGCACTCAATGATGCATTTTTTAGTTGTTGCACGGTACAGGTATTTACATTCTTTCCTCCAAGCAAAGTTGGGTTATTGATAAGGTCTGCACCAAGGTCATCCCCTACTGCATTGTAATTTGCACGGCCTGTAATTTGTATTAATCCCCTTCCCTTAAACCGAATTCCATCACCCGGTTTAACATTACCAAGGCTTCTTCGGCCTTCGTATGCAGCACCACTGGCGAGCTCTTCTGTAAAAAATAAACTACCACTTTCATGACCAACCTGTGCTAAAAAACAAAGCTGCCGGATAGGAGTGCTGATATCGTATTTAACACAAGTATCATTTATAAAAGACATAAATTTTTGCGCATTCATGGTAGAAGCGCAGGTAGCTTCCTTTATTTGTCCAAGTGTCATTTTGATAAAAAAAGTTGCCTACTCTTTAATCCCGTTTTCGGCTTACCGGTTTCAATATAAAGTTCCGCTTCTTGTGTTGGTATTAAAATTCAAATTCAGATACTTAAAATATTTCGTTCCTACAGTTTTAAATAAATAAATCTTTTTGCAACAGTAATAAAAAATTGTACTGAAGCATTGCTATCCTGATTATAATAAAATTTTGTGGGAAGAAGAGGGTTGGGTATCAGTAGGATGAATTTTATACCTTAAAACTAAAAACATTAATTGGCATTCGCAATAGCCATTATGCAGTATTTTTTAATTTACAAGGTCATTTTTAAAATTTAACTCAAGGGTAATATTAACCCATGGTATTAAACATCAATTTTACAAATCATCCACTTTATAATATTGAGTAGTCTCGATCACCGTATTACCGCAAAAGACTTTGGAAAAGATTTTAGCTGGGGCGTTGCCATTGCTGCTGCACAAAATGAAGGTGCCCCTGCTGCAGATGGCAAAGGCACTACCATTTGGGACAGCTTTACACGCAACAGCCACAAAATAAAAGGAGCGGGTAAATTGACTGTAGCCTGTGATTTTTATCATCGTTATAAAGATGATCTGTTGTTGGTGAAAGCCCTGGGGTTCTCTGTTTTCCGTTTCTCTATTTCCTGGGCAAGAATTTTACCCGATGGTACTGGCAAGATTAATAAAGAAGGGATCAATTTTTATCATAAGGTTATTGATGAATGTTATAAATTAGGACTAACACCTTATGTAACCCTTTACCACTGGGATCTTCCGCAGGAACTTGAAAACAGGGGAGGCTGGACCAATTACCTTATCACCAAATGGTTCAGCCGTTTTGTTACGGTGTGTGCAGAGGCATATGGAGACAAAGTTAAGCACTGGATAATCTTAAATGAACCATTTGGATTTACAACATTGGGTTACATGCTGGGCAAACATGCCCCTGGCAAAAAAGGGTTAAGTAATTTTTTACCCGCCATCCACCATGCAGCAATGGCACAGGCAGAGGGAGGTAGAATTATTAGAAAACTGGTAGCGCAGGCACATATTGGCACTACATTCTCCTGCTCTCAAATCATTCCCTATTCCAGCAAACCCGTAGATATTGCTGCTGCTAACCGGATTGATATTTTAATGAACCGGTTATTTATCGAACCCTCTTTAGGTAAGGGATATCCTGTTGATGATTCTTTTAAATTTTTAGAGAAATTACAAATGCACAATAAAACATGGAAATATACGGAGCGGCTGCATTTTGATTTTGATTTTATTGGATTACAATATTATTTTCCTGTTGTTGTAAAACACAATAGTTATATACCTATTGTGCAGGCATCGGAAGTTAAACCGGTAACAAGAAAAGTACCTTATACTGCCATGGGCTGGGAGATTAATGCAGATAGTTTTTACCGAACTATAAAAAAAATATGGTTGTATGGCGGCGTCAAAGAAATCATCATTACAGAAAATGGTGCTGCTTTTAAAGATACCCTGAAAGATGGTGTGATAGATGACAAAGAAAGAATTAATTATTTTAACCAGCATTTGCAGGCTATGTTAAAAGCAAAAAAAGAAGGTGTAAATATAAAAGGCTATTTTGCCTGGACGCTGATGGATAATTTTGAATGGAGTGAAGGTTATCATCCACGTTTTGGTTTGGTACAGGTGGATTTTAAAACCCAGTTGCGCACCATAAAAAATTCTGGTTACTGGTGGCGGGATTTTTTACAATAACGATTGTTCGATCAATTCATAAACAAACTCAATTAAAAGTTGTTAATTACAAGATGAATACTGTATTAAAAGATGGCATTGAATATAGTCTTGAAGGATTGGAAAAAGATGCCTGGCTGCGTTTATTAAATGGGTCTGTAAAGTACAAAGATGTGCTGCACAATCCAGTGGTGGCCAATGTAAATGACTACGGGATAAATCTCAGGACGGTTGTATTGCGCAAAGTTAATATCGCCAAAAAACAACTGGCATTTCATACAGATATCCGCAGTGGAAAATGGAACGACCTGCAGCAGAAAAATAACATAAGCTGGCTGTTTTATGATGCCCCCGGAAGAATACAAATAAGGCTGAGCGGAACGGCTACACTTCACCAGGATGATGTGGTTGCGGACGAAGCCTGGACTGCCAGCAACATGAGCAGCAGAAAAATTTACCTGGGAGAAATAGGCCCATCAGTAATAGCTGTATCGCCTGTGAGCGGCTTACCCGCTGCATTTGAAGCCAATGATCCTTCACCTGAAGAAAGCAGGGCAGGCAGAAAAAATTTTGGTGTCGTAATTACAACAGTTACCCGGATGGAATGGTTGTGGCTAAACAGCAAGGGACACCGGAGGGCAGGCTTTACATATTCTGAAGATGGAAGTTTTAAAGGCGATTGGCTGATACCTTAACAGGGTGGGTCACCCCAGGAAAATGCTAACAAAAATGAAGTATTTACATCTTACTCTTCCACCAATTTGATCCCCGTTTTTTCAAAAGAAATTTTTCTTTCCTTATACAAATTGCCGGTAGTCATTTTAAACGTCTTTTTGCTCATACCGAAAAAATCGTAAATATCTTCCGGCTTGCTTTTATCGTTGTAAGGTAAATAACCACTGTTCTCTCTTAATAAACGCAACACTTTTCCGGCCTCATCTTCTACCCTGTTATAGCCAGGTTTTCCTGCGGCCACATCAATGCGAAAGCGGTCGTCCTTGTCATTGCTTACCGGGTATATTTTTTTTATGAAGCCTTTAAATTTATCCCCCACCCCGATATTGCGGTAAATTTCATTAAAATGCAACACGCCTGTATGCTGGTTATTGATGATGCACACATAGCCAATATCGGTGCGGCGGTAAACGATGAGGTCAACAACCTCCAGTTCTTTCACCGTTAACTCTTCATTGCTTAAATAAGATTCCAATTTTTCTGTGGCTGCTATACGGCCGGTTTGTTCATCCAGGTAAATTTTAACCAGGTAATCGCCGTTCACCCGCATGTCAAATATCTGCTTCGACTTAGGTACGAAAATATCTTTCATCAAACCGATATCTAAAAATGCTCCATGTGGTGTAACGGTAACGGCTCTCAATTTAACAATATCATCCAGCACACCTTTTGGTTCCTGTGTGGTAGCAATGATCCTGTCTTCCCCATCATGATACAAAAATACTTTCAGCTCATCTCCAATAGAAGTAGCCGTTGGCACAAATCGTTTAGGCAATAAAATACCATCAGCACCATCATCCAGGTACACACCAAAATCTACTGCCCGTATTACTTTCAGAAGATTATATTTACCAACTTCTACCATAAGCCCCTATCCGCAAAGGGAATGATTTAAATTATTAATTATTTATAAAACCCCTTTCGTTACTCTCCTTTAGGGGACGGGGAAAAAAGCCCTTCTACAAATTGTTGTTTGTCAAAAACCAGCAGGTCTTCTGCTTTTTCGCCCACACCAATAAACTTAACCGGTATTTTAAACTGATGAGCAATGGCCAATACCACGCCACCTTTTGCGGTGCCATCTAATTTGGTAATGGTTAAGGCGGTTACATCTGTGGCTGCTGTAAAATGTTTGGCCTGTTCCAATGCATTCTGCCCTGTGCTGCCATCCAGCACCAGCATCACTTCATGTGGTGCCTCAGGTATTACTTTCTGGATGACCCGTTTTATTTTGGTCAGCTCATCCATCAGGTAGGCTTTGTTATGTAAGCGGCCTGCCGTATCAATGATAATAACATCTATATTTTTAGCCACGCCGCTTATCACGGTATCGTAGGCAACAGAAGCCGGGTCACTCCCCATTTCTTTTTTTACAATGGGCACATTCGTACGTTCACTCCAGATGGTCAACTGGTCTACCGCCGCTGCCCTGAAAGTATCGGCTGCACCCAGCAAAACAGATTTTCCTGCTTTTGAAAAATTATAGGCCAGTTTGCCGATGGTGGTTGTTTTACCCACGCCGTTTACACCTACCACTAAAATTACATGCGGTTTATGTCCTGCAGGTAATTCATAGTTTTCATAACTGGTATCCTGCGGAGCTGCTACCAGTATATTTTGCACTTCCTCTTTAAGGATGCCATTTAATTCACTTGTATTAAGGTATTTGTCTTTGGCTACCCTGCTTTCAATGCGGTTAATAATTTCTACCGTTGTTTCAATGCCTACATCTGCACCTACCAATGCCTCTTCCAGGTTGTCCAGTACTTCTTCATCTACTGTACTTTTTCCGGCAATGGCTTTGGTTATTTTGCTGAAAAATCCTTCCCTGGTTTTTTGTAAACCCTGGTCAAGGGTTTCCTGCTGTTGTTTTTTACCAAAAAGTTTGTCAAAAAGTCCCATGCCAATGAAGGATTTTGTTTGATGATCAGTGTAAAATTAAAATGCACCCAATCTGCTGAAAATGTGTAGGGTTAAAATTAAGAAAGCTGTTCCGATATTAATCAGAACAGCTTGAATATATTAATCCAAATGCAGTAAAATTATTGGCCTAAATGTTCTTTGATCTTGTCTTTGTGAATGATCGACTCTTTAAAAGTATACGCACCACTTTTAGGACTACGTACGGCACGTATTACTTTTGTCCAGTTTTTTGCATCTGCTGCGGCCTTGGTATCTTTAATCTTAGAGTTCTTTGAAGCTGCTTTTGCCATGACTATTTATTTTTTATAATTTGCTAATGTACTAATTGGCTACTGTGCTAAATGCGCTGTATTTGTTAGCACATTATCACATTAGCTAACCAGCTAATTATTTAATTTCTTTATGTACCGTTACCTTTTTCAAAATTGGGTTGAATTTTTTCAACTCCAAACGCTCAGGCGTATTCTTTTTATTCTTTTTTGTGATGTAGCGGCTGGTACCTGGTTTGCCACTGGCTTTATGCTCAGTGCATTCCAAAATAACCTGAACCCTGTTACCTTTCTTTGCCATTGTTATTTAGTT